>JAHHQY010000047.1 GCA_020026115.1 Actinobacillus sp.
ATTTTAATGGTTGGCGTTAATGGCGTGGGTAAAACCACCACCATTGGTAAATTAGCCCGTCAATTCCAACAAGAAGGAAAATCCGTGATGTTGGCTGCGGGCGATACTTTCCGCGCGGCCGCTGTTGAACAGTTACAAGTTTGGGGCGAACGTAATCACATTCCTGTCGTTGCGCAAAAAACAGGCTCTGACTCAGCGTCTGTTATTTTTGATGCTATGCAATCTGCGGCGGCTAAAAATATCGATGTGTTAATTGCCGACACCGCAGGACGCTTACAAAATAAAGATAACCTTATGAATGAGCTTAAAAAAATTGTGCGCGTTATGAAAAAATACGATGAAAGCGCACCTCATGAAATTATGCTCACCTTAGATGCGGGTACAGGACAAAATGCCATTAGCCAAGCAAAATTATTCCATGAAGCGGTAGGTATTACTGGCGTTAACTTGACCAAGTTAGACGGTAGTGCTAAAGGTGGAGTGATTTTTGCTATTGCCGATCAATTCCAAATTCCTATTCGTTATATTGGAATTGGTGAAAAAATTGAAGATTTACGTCCATTTAATGCAGATGATTTTATCAACGCTTTATTTGAACATTAGTCCCCTTTTCTTGCTTAATTAAGGAGCTTATTGTGCGTCAAATTTATGAAGTCAATCCAAAAGGCAGTATGGATCAACTTTCTCAACTGGAAGTGGATTTTTTAACCAGAACTGCACAAAGCAAACTCTACGAACTTTACCGCAACTGCTCCCTTGCGGTATTAAACTCAGGTGTTGTAACAGACGATAGTCGCGCGCTACTTAATCGTTATACGGATTTTGAAATTCATCTTCTTCCGCGTGAGCGTGGCATTTCTTTGGAATTACATCACCCGCCCGCAAGTGCTTTTGTCGATGATAAAATCATTTTAAATATCCAATATCATTTATTTGCCGTGTTACGGGATATTTTATTCGTGCATGTTTTATCTCATCGCATTAACCCTTGGGATATTCAAGATAGCCGTTACATTACCAATCAAGTCTTTGCGATTTTACGAAATGCGCGCGCCTTACAAAGCGGTATTAAACCGAATTTAGTGGTTTGTTGGGGCGGACATTCCATCAATGAAGAAGAATATTCTTACTGTCGCACAGTAGGCTTAGAAATGGGACACCGTGATATGAATATTGTCACAGGTTGTGGGGCTGGCGTTATGGAAGCGCCGATGAAAGGTGCGGCCATTGGTCATGCTAATCAGCGTAATAAAAACAGTCGTTTTATTGGGATTACCGAACCTTCCATTATTGCCTCAGAAGCGCCAAACCCTATTGTGAACGAATTGATTATTATGCCTGATATTGAAAAACGTCTTGAAGCCTTTGTACGAATGGGACATGGCATTATCATTTTCCCAGGTGGCCCTGGTACATTTGAGGAATTTTTATATATTTTAGGCATTAAATTACATCCAAAAAATAAAGATTTGGCTCTTCCGCTTATTTTAACTGGCCCTGAAAGTTGTCGTGATTATTTTAAAGCCATTGACAGTTTTATTGGCGATGTTTTAGGTGAAGAAGCGCAAAAACTTTACGATATTGTGATAGATGATGCGTCTGAAGTTGCACGAAAAATGAAAGCGGGTATGGAAGAAGTCACTAAGCAACGCCAACAACGTAAAGATGCTTATTGCTTTAACTGGTCGCTTTTTGTGGATTTAGACTTACAACTTCCTTTTGTGCCAAATCATCAAAATATGGCCAATTTAGATTTACGTTTAAATCAACCACAAATGAATTTAGTGGCAAATTTACGCCGAGCTTTTTCAGGCATCGTAGCTGGTAATATTAAACCTGAAGCGCAAGATTTAGTCAGCGCCAAAGGCAAATTCCAATTACATGGCGATGAAGAATTAATGCAACGTTTAGATAAACTTTTGCAAGCCTTCATTAAACAACACCGTATGAAATTACCAACCGGCAAGGCTTATGAACCTTGCTATGAAATTTGTCGCAAATAACATTCCTCTTTCGTCCTTTTTTTCGGTGCGAAGATGTTTTTCTTTCTGAATGCTACTTTCTTGTCTTAACGAGAAAGTAGCAAATTTCTCTCTCTTTTCTTTTTTAAACTACGGTCGCTTGCAATTTTTGCTCATATTTATGCTACTTTTTAAGCGTATAGGCCTAAGTTTAAAAGTAAACTTGCCATTTCTCGATCAAGCTCACAGACAAAGCCTTTTTTCTTCTTCATAATAGACCATTATTACAAAATGGAGGGGAAAATGAATTTTATTGATGATGAAAAAAATATAAATTATCACTTACTACGTCTTATGCAAGTTTCCCGTCTGGGGGCAAAAGGTATTCATACCATTTTATCGCAAGTGCCACTTAGCACTTTTTTACAATACGATCACAGTCAACTGCGTAAAATTGGCTGGCAAGAAGCGCAAATTCATCGTTGGTTTCATCCACAAAAAAAATATATTGAACCTGCATTAGAATGGGCGTCGCAAGAACAACAACATTTAATCAACATTTTCGACAAAGCCTACCCTTATTTACTCAAACAAATCGCTAATCCACCGCCTTTTTTATTTGTGCGTGGTGATGTTTCTTTGCTTAGCACACCGCAAATTGCTATGGTTGGTAGCCGTTATTGCTCAAGCTACGGCGAATATTGGGGAAAATTTTTTGCAACAGAATTAACGCTTGCCGGCTTTACTGTTACCAGCGGATTAGCGGCGGGCATTGATGGCGCATGTCATCAAGCGGTTGTTGAAATGAAAGGACAAACCATTGCTGTTTTAGGCAGTGGCTTAGAAGATATTTACCCGAAAAAACATCATTATTTAGCCGAGCAAATCGTTGATCATCGTGGGGCTTTGGTCTCTGAATTTCTACCGCATCAACCCCCTGTTGCAAAACATTTTCCACAACGAAATCGCATTATTAGTGGGCTTTCGCAAGGAACATTAGTTGTTGAGGCGACAGAAAAAAGTGGCTCTTTAATTACGGCCAACTATGCTTTAGAACAAAATCGCGAGGTTTTTGCCATTCCAGGTAATATTCAAAATGAATTTAGTCGTGGTTGCCATAAATTAATTCGTCAAGGTGCGGTGTTGGTGGAAAGTATTCAAGATATTTTAGAAACAACCGCGCCTTGTCAATATTTATATTCTGGCGTGAAACTTCACAATCACGCGCCTCATACGCAAGAAGCACCACTACAAGTTCCTGCAAAACCACATTTTCCAGAACTTTACGAACATATTGGTTATCAGCCGATTAGTTTAGATGAATTAGCAAAACTCACCCACTTAACGACAAATACCCTGTTAGTCCAATTATTGGAACTTGAATTACAGGATTTATTAGTGCAAGAAAACGGCTTATACCGTCGTACCTAAATAGCGATATAAACGATAAGTCACTTGTCCTGTGGTTTTTTCTTTTTCACAATGCCAATGTTCTGGCAAAAGTAAAGATTGCCCTTTTTCCGTTTCGATATATACGTATGCGTTAGGGGCAATCCATTGATTTTGTTCTAATAATTCTAAAGATTTATGCGCTAAATTAAAGTGAAATGGTGGGTCAATAAAAATTAAATCAAAAGGTTTTACGCTTTTTTGAGCAAAAAGTTGCAAGCTATCTGCACACTTAACCTCTGCTTGTTTTTCTTCTACTTTTAACTGCGCTAAATTTTTGCTTAATTGTTGCGCTACGGCTTTTTCTTTTTCACAAAAAACCACGCATTCCGCGCCACGAGATAAGGCTTCTAAACCTAAAGAACCACTGCCTGCAAAACAATCTAAACAACGACTGCCTGCAACCTCGCCCATCAACCAGTTAAATAAGGTTTCTTTAATGCGATCGCCTGTTGGACGTAAGCCTTGCGAATTTAATACCGGTAATTTTCGTCCACGCCAACGCCCTGCAATAATGCGTACATCGCCACCTTTTGTGATATTTGTTTGTTTTTTTACTGCTTTTGCCATCACGATTTCCATAAAAAAATAAAGGGCTTATTCTACGTTTGATTTAAAGCCATTGCAATTTAGTTATCTTAAAACAGCTTTTGCTTTTTAAGCCATTTTTCGGTGCGAATGACCATTTTTCTTTCCTTTTTAAAAAAAACTTTCTCTTATCTACCTTTTAATGGTTATTTTAACCTTTTCTTTTTATTAAATTTTTTACATTTCCCTTGAGTTTTCTTTATTTTTTTCTAAAATGTTCGGGTTTATTTTTTAAACTTAAAATATTCATTAATTATTGAGAGAAGAAAAGATTTTTATGAAAATTTCAACTAAAACGCTAGCTTTAACTTTATTGAGTTCCTTAGTTTTAACCGCTTGTGCAGGAGGCGGTGGCGGTAGCTCCGATTCAAAACCAACGCCTACCCCAGTTCAACCTGTCACGCCAGGCACCCCTGACGATAAAAAAACTGACGGTGATGATGATAAAAAGACTGACGCTGATAACGATAAAACAGATAGTCTTAACGAAGTCGTATCCAAGGTCTTCAAGAGTAATAAGAATAACTTAAAAGACGGTACGGGTTATTTTCATATTAAAAGTAAAGAAGAATTACAGAATATTCTCGCGACTTTGGTAAAACTGCAAAAAGAAGGCTATGAAGTTACCAATGAAGATTTAAAAATTATTGGTATTGCTCTAAATAATGGTGAAACGGTTAATTATTTAGGGAAAGATCTGACACAAATTGCTAAAACTTCCTTAACGAATGATGTCATTAAGGTTTCTTTTGATAAGCGCCAAACAGAAGCTAAAGATATTCTTATTGACGGTCAGAACGCTAAAAGTGAAATCGAATATTTTGGCTATCTTATTAAGCCTATGCGTTATGAAGCAACAAATGCCACCGACGTAACGAAATCTGACAAGTTAATGATTCAGGACGATAAAGTCATCTTTAAAGATGGTCATCCTCATAATTATCAAGGGTCTGCCCAATTTGCCTTTTTCCCTGATACGATTAACGTCGATGTTGTAAAACAAGCTGGCGACCGTTTATTCATGGTTAAAGATGAAGATGGTAACTTTAAAGAATATAAATATGAGACATCATCAGGTAACCCTGAGATTAAAGAAGATAGCGTACCTGCAATTTTAGTCAGCCATAAAGAGGTAAACAGTTTAGAGGATTTTAAAAATAATATCCATAAACTCCCTAAAACCTATGCCATTAATATGCCTGTTGAAATGAAGATTAAGGACGGCGTTTTAAGGGGTAATATGAAAGGAAATTTAAACAACATTCCATTTAATATGAAGTTTGAACCTGCCGACTTGAAATGGATTAATAATCAAATTCGAGCTGAAGCGAAAATTACCTCTGCTGATACAGAAGCTGTTTTACGTTCTGTTGACGGACGTTATGAAGCGGTTTTAACTGGTGATCATGGTGAACGTATTGTTGGACAATTTGAGGGTACTTATATCAACGCTGTGGGTGAAGCCATCAATGTGAGCAAACCGGGTACAAAAACACCTTTTGCGGGTAACTTTAAGGCATCTGACTCACAATCTAAATAATTTTCCTTTTTTTTATTTTTAACTAAACGCCCTCTTTAGGGCGTTATTTTTATGATGATGACGAAAAAAAACACTCTTTTATTTGCGATTTTTTTAGGTATAACCCCAAGTGTTTTAGCCACGAATACGCCAACTTATACTCAGTTAAAAAAACCTGAAATTTCTGTAAGTTATAATTTTTTAGCACAAAATTTTAAACTCACAGAATCTTTACTTAATATCAATTTACAGAAAAAGCACCATCCACAATTAGAACATTTACTAAAAATTTACCGTGCATTTCCAACGCGTAACCCTTTTTTAACGGATCTTGCGGAAGCTAAAGTCGCTGAAGAAAAAGGCGATATTAAAAAAGCTCTGCATTTTTATGAATCTGCATTGCACTATGCGCCCGAGCATCCTGTTTTGCTTTTCCAATTCGCCAACTTATTGTTAAAAGATAAACAATATAAACGGGCGGAAAAAATCTTTCAGCAAGTGTCAAAAAATGAAAATTTACCGCTTTATGTGAAAAATTATCTGGCACAAATAAAAAATTATTTAACCAAACAACAAAGTTGGTCTTTTAACGGCGCAATATCCTATTTACGCGAAACCAATATCAATGAAACATCCGATAACGATATGATCATTTCGTCACAATTTTTTGAAAAAATTAGCCAAAATATAAAAAACTGTGATGACGATTGTCGCAAAGTGTTAAAAAAATGGGCGCAAAAAGAACAGCCCCAACATGCTCACGGACTAAATTATTATTTAAGTGGTAAAAAAGATTGGAATCTCGCAACAAACCATTTTTTCACTTTTGAAAGCAGTTTATTTGGTAAATATTATTGGGATAAGCATGATTATGATGACCTGAACCTTAAACTTTCCAGCGGTTATGCTTACAAAGATTATTTACAACAGCTCAGTTTAACGCCTTTTATTCAACGCCGTTTTATTGCGGATCATCGTTATGAAATCGATCGCGGTTTGCAATTCAATTACCGTCGTTATATTCACAATATGCAATGGTCTTTGAATGTTTCAGGAAGAAAAAAAGGCTATCAATATGCCCCATTAAATGGACATGAAGTTCATTTATCGACTTCTTTTTTATGGCAAGTGACACCGAGTTTTTATAGTTTTTTAGGTGCTGGATTTAATCGCGAAAAAGCACAAGATAATATTTATAGCAAAGATACGCATACATTTTATACCGGCTTGGGTAAGGATTGGACAACCTGGCAACTTTCTAGCCAAGTGAATTTCAGCTATGCTTTAAAATTATATAAAGAAAAACAAGATGTTAGATTTTCCCAATGGACAGAATTGAGACCTGTGCGAAAAGATAAACTTTTTGATGCCAGCCTAATTTTATGGAAACGAGATTTTAAACTTTGGCACGTTTTACCCAAATTACAGTTTAAGTATCACAAAACCAAAAGTAATATTCCGCATTTATACAGTTATGATGAAAAAAATCTCAATCTTTTCTTTGAATGGGATTTTTAAACCACTCGCGCCGAAATTTTCACTTTTGGCGCAAGGTTTATCTTTCTATCTATTTTCGTTAAAATAACGCGTTTTTATTCCATTAAGGGGGAATTATGACTATTTATTTTTCTGATAATCTTTCTTTAGACACGCAAAAAGCCCTTTCTCAATGCTTAGCGAACTTTCAACATGAAAGTTTAAAGAAAGATTTACTCGCATTAAACGCCGTAAAAAAAATTGAAAAAGGCGCTGAAACCTTACGTATTGAATTACAGCTTCCCTTTGCTTGGGGGCTTGGTTTTGCTCAATTACAAGCGGAATTAAGCGATACCTTATTAAAACTTGCAAAATGCCAACACATTAAATGGCATTTATCACATCGCATTGCAACTTTACAACGTGCAAATCAATCTGCACCGATTAAAGGGGTCAAAAATATTATCGCGGTAAGTTCAGGCAAAGGCGGGGTTGGTAAATCAACGGTTTCCGTTAACTTAGCCCTAGCATTACAAGCTCTTGGCGCGAAAGTGGGCATTTTAGATGCGGATATTTATGGCCCGTCGATTCCTTTAATGTTAGGCGTTATGGAGCAACGCCCCTCCTCGCCTGACAACAAACATATGTTGCCGATTAAAGCCCATCATTTATTAGCTAATTCCATTGGCTTTTTAATGTCCCCTGAAAATGCCACTATTTGGCGAGGCCCTGTTGCAAGCGGTGCTTTAACACAACTTGCCAGCGAAACACTTTGGGCGGAAAACGGCCAAGCCTTAGATTATTTAGTTATCGATATGCCTCCTGGCACAGGCGATATTCAGCTTACCCTTTCCCAACAAATTCCTGTTACTGGCGCGATTATTGTAACCACACCGCAAGATGTTGCTTTGTTAGATGCAATGAAAGGCGTGCAAATGTTTAAGAAAGTGAATATTCCTGTTTTAGGCATTGTGGAAAATATGGCGATGCATATTTGTTCTCATTGCGGACATCAAGAAGCCATTTTTGGTACAGGTGGCGCCGAAAAAATGGCGCAAAAATATGATTTACCGCTTCTTTCTCAACAACCTTTGCATATTCAGTTACGCGAAGATATGGATAACGGCACGCCAACGATGATAAAAGATCCCGCAGGCGACATTGCGCAATCTTTTTTACATTTAGCGCAAAAAGTTACCAGCCAACTTTATTGGCAAGGCCAAGTCATTCCAAGTGAAATTT
>JAHHQY010000048.1 GCA_020026115.1 Actinobacillus sp.
CCGTAAAGCTCGTTTTTTTAATAAAACGGCAATAAAAAAATAGAAAAAAGCCTTTTACATAAAAAATAAGCAAAAAAATAAAATTACTGCTTTTCATTGCGTCATAACATCGTTATTATAGCCCCACATTTTTTGGGTGCTTGCGTAATGCAAGTGTTATTGACAATTACCTTTCCGGTACGTTTTAGGAGAAAACCAAAGCTAGTGGAAAAAACCATTCAAAACAAGCCTGTGATTGAGCTTCGTTCTCTTTGCAAATCCTTTGATGGCAAAACCATCATCAATAACTTTAATTTAACCATTAATCATGGCGAATTTTTGACGATCCTTGGACCTTCTGGTTGCGGTAAAACAACCGTTTTACGCTTAATGGCAGGTTTTGAGGAATTAGATTCTGGCTCTATTATTTTAGATGGTAAAGATATTACCGAAGTGCCAGCTGAAGCTCGTCATATCAATACGGTTTTTCAAAGTTACGCCCTATTCCCTCATATGACAATTTTTGAAAACGTTGCTTTTGGCTTACGTATGCAAAAAGTGCCTAATGCGGAAATTAAACCAAGAGTAATGGACGCTTTAAAAATGGTGCGCCTTGAAGATATGGCACAACGTAAACCTGACCAACTTTCAGGTGGTCAACAACAACGTGTGGCTATTGCAAGAGCGGTGGTAAATAAACCAAAAGTTCTTCTTTTAGATGAATCTTTATCTGCGCTAGACTACAAATTGCGTAAAGAAATGCAAAATGAGTTAAAAGCGTTACAACGTCAATTAGGCATTACTTTTATTTTCGTCACCCACGATCAAGAAGAAGCCTTAACTATGTCTGACCGTATTATCGTGTTAAATAAAGGCAACATCGAACAAGATGGTTCGCCACGCGATATTTACGAAGACCCGAAAAACCTGTTTGTTGCACGCTTTATCGGTGAAATCAATGTCTTTGAAGCCACCGTTATTGAACGCACAGCAGAAGAAAAATTAAAAGCCAATGTGGAAGGCAAAATTTGTGAAGTTACCACAGATATGCCAGTCAAAGAAGGCGACAAACTCAATATTTTACTTCGTCCTGAAGATATTGTTATTGAAGAACTTGACGATAATGAAAAATCCAAAGCGATTATTGGTCATATTGTTGATCGTTCTTACAAAGGCATGACATTAGAATCCACCGTTGAATTAGCGCATAACGGGCAAAAAGTTCTCGTGAGCGAATTTTTCAATGAAGATGATCCAAACATTGACCACGATGTCGGTCAACGTGTGGCGCTAACTTGGTACGAAGGTTGGGAGGTCGTGTTAAAAGATGAAAATAGCGAACAATAAATTTCAAAACTCCACAGTTTTGGTGATTTTTGGCTGGCTACTTTTTTTCGTCCTTGTACCGAATATTTTAGTTGTCGCAGTCAGCTTTTTAACTCGTGACGGTAGCGACTTTTATAAGTTACCGTTCACCTTGGAAAACTACGCACATTTATTTGATCCACTTTACGCACAAGTGATGTGGAATTCCTTATATATGTCGGGTATTGCTACACTTATTTGTTTAATTGTCGGTTATCCATTTGCGTTTATTTTAACCAAAATGCCCGCGAAATATCGTCCGCTACTCCTCTTTTTAGTGGTGTTACCGTTCTGGACGAACTCGCTTATTCGCATTTACGGTATGAAAATTTTCCTTGGTGTTCGCGGTATTTTAAATAATACGCTCATGAGTTTAGGTCTTATTGATTCACCTATGCGTATTTTAAATACTGAAACAGCCGTAATTATTGGTTTAGTGTATTTGCTTTTACCTTTTATGATTTTGCCTTTATATAGCGCTATCGATAAATTAGATGGTCGACTTTTAGAAGCGGCAAAAGATTTAGGTGCAAGTGGTTTCCATCGCTTTACTAAAATTATTCTTCCTTTAACAATGCCGGGCATTGTTGCAGGCTGTTTATTAGTATTACTTCCTGCTATGGGTATGTTCTATGTTGCCGATTTATTAGGCGGTGCGAAAGTTCTATTAGCGGGTAATATTATTAAGAGTGAATTTTTAATTTCTCGTAACTGGCCATTTGGTGCTGCATTAAGTATTGGTTTAACGCTACTTATGGCACTTTTAATTTTCATCTACTGGCGTACCAGTAAATTATTAAACAAAAAAATGGAGTTAGAATAATGCGACGCTTTCTACACAGTTCTTTTATGTTGTTGGTGTACGCATATTTGTACATTCCGATCATTATTTTGGTCACCAACTCCTTTAATAATGACCGTTACGGCTTACATTGGAAAGGCTTTAGCTGGAAATGGTACGAACGCTTATTTAGCAACGATACCTTAATTCAGGCGGCAATTCATTCCGTTACGATTGCTTTTTTTGCGGCAACGTTAGCAACCATTGTTGGTGGGTTAACCGCCATTGCGTTATATCGCTATCGTTTCTACGGCAAACAAGCGGTTAATGGTATGTTGTTTGTGGTTATGATGTCCCCTGATATCGTTATGGCCGTATCCCTACTTGCACTCTTTATGATTGTTGGCGTTTCACTGGGCTTTTGGTCATTACTTTTAGCTCATGTCACATTCTGTTTGCCTTACGTTGTGGTCACAATTTTGTCACGCTTAAAAGGTTTTGATAACAAAATGTTAGAAGCCGCGCGCGACTTAGGTGCAAGCGAACCGGTTATTTTAGGTAAAATTATTTTACCGTTGGCTTTACCTGCTATTGTTTCTGGTTGGTTATTAAGCTTTACGATTTCTTTAGATGACGTTGTCGTGTCTTCTTTTGTAAGTGGTGTAAGCTATGAAATTTTACCATTACGTATTTTCTCTTTGGTAAAAACAGGCGTAACCCCAGAAGTGAATGCTTTAGCCACTATTATGATTATTCTTTCTTTAACTTTGGTGATTAGTAGCCAATTAGTTTTAAAACGACAAAAATAAATACGTTTTTTGTTTAAAATTTATCTTCACAAAGAAAGAAAAATCCTTTAAAATTCAAGCGCCTTGTTATTTACTAGCAAGGCGTTTTTTTAGCGCACTTTTTAGAAAAGTGCTTTATTTCCATCTGCTTACTGGAGAATGATAGCGATGAAAAAATTTGCAGGCATTTGTAGTCTTGGTTTAGTGGCTGTTGCCTTAACTGCTTGTAACGACAAAGACAAAAATGAACAAACAACCGCCCCTGCCAATGACACCGTGTATCTTTACACTTGGACAGAATATGTTCCTGAAGGTTTATTAGATAATTTCACTAAAGAAACAGGCATTAAAGTTATTGTTTCTAGTTTAGAATCTAATGAAACGATGTATGCCAAACTTAAAACCCTTGGCAAAAGTGCAACTTATGATGTGATTGCCCCATCAAACTACTTTGTTTCTAAAATGGCGCGCGAAGGTATGCTTATGCCTTTAGATCACAGCAAACTTCCTGTAATTAAAGAATTAAACCCAGATTGGTTAAATAAAGATTACGACCCAGGTAACAAATTCTCTTTACCACAACTTTTAGGTGCGCCAGGTATTGCCTTTAATACTAACGTATACAGCGGAAAAGATTTCACCAGCTGGGGCGATTTATGGAATCCTGAATACAAAAATAAAGTACAACTTTTAGATGATGCGCGTGAAGTCTTCAACATCGCTTTATTAAAAATGGGTCAAGATCCCAATACCACCGATCCAAAAATGATTGAAGCGGCATACGAAGAATTATTAAAACTTCGTCCAAATATTTTATCTTTCAATTCTGATAACCCAGCAAACTCATTTATTTCTGGTGAAGTGGAATTAGGTCAACTTTGGAATGGTTCTGTTCGTATCGCGAAAAAAGAAAAAGCCCCTGTTGATATGGTCTTCCCTAAAGAAGGTCCTGTGCTTTGGGTTGATACTTTAGCTATCCCAACAACTGCGAAAAACCCTGATGGTGCGCACAAACTTATTAACTATATGTTAGGTGCAAAAGCAGCGGCGGATTTAACATTAGCTATCGGCTACCCTACTTCAAATATTGAAGCTTTAAAATTATTACCTGCAACCATTACGCAAGATCCTGCTATTTACCCAACACAAGAAGTGTTAAAAAATAGCTGGTGGCAAAATGATGTAGGTGATGCTATTCAATATTATGAAAACTTCTACCAAAAATTAAAAGCGGCACAATAATCCGTTTTTCGGCGCGAGTGATCTTAACAAGGCCTCGCGCCGAATTTTTTTCCTACATCTTTTTACTTGACAAAAAATACTGCCCTCGTTTTAATAACCCCACTTCTTATTAGTAAAAATGAAAAAATATTATGATTATTGTTTACGCTTTAAAAAATAAATTAGCGCCACGCAAAAAAGCCTTAATGGATATTATTTTTAATTGCCTCCATTTAGAATTAGGCATTCCTCCTAAAAAACATGCTCTTCGCTTTATCGGTTTAGAAGCCGATGATTTTTTCTATCCTGAAGGTCGTAGCGATAATTTCACGGTTATTGAAATCAACTTAATGCAAGGTCGCACCGAATTTACGAAAAAACGCCTGATTAAAATGCTCTTTAGCGAGCTAGAAGATAAACTGGGCATTTTACCGATTGACGTGGAAATTACCATTAAAGAGCAACAAGCTCATTGTTGGGGTTTTCGTGGTATGACGGGAGATGAAGCCCGTGATTTAACTTATAGTATTTATCGATAAGGAATGCGGTATTTTTTAGATATTCTTTAAAAAATACCGCATTTTTTTATAAAAATTTCATCATTTTTGCGTTTTTTGCATATAAACGATCTTTTTTGTTTTACAATTTTCGCAAACTCATTAATGATGTTTTAACTCGTCATTCACATAACAATAAAAGGAAACCTTATGTTTGAACACATCATTCCCGCACTTGAAGACCCAATCCTTGGTTTAGGCGAAGCCTTTAAAGCTGAAGTTCGTAGCAACAAAGTGAATTTAGGCATTGGCGTTTATAAAGACTCTGCGGGTAAAACCCCGATTATGCGTGCCGTTAAAGAAGCTGAAGAACGCCTTCTTGCTTGCGAAGAAAACAAAAGTTATTTACCTATTGATGGCATTCCCGCTTATAACGCCTTAACGCAAACCCTTTTATTTGGTGAAAATGCGCCGATTATTCAACAACATCGCGCCAAAACTTCGCAAACACTGGGCGGTACAGGTGCCTTGCGTATTGCGGCAGAATTTTTAAAATCTCACACTTCCGCAAAGAAAATTTGGATTAGCACCCCAACTTGGCCAAATCATTTAGCGATTTTTAAAGCCGTTGGTATGGAAATTGGCGAATATCGTTATTACGATGCAGAAAATCACGCTCTCGCTTGGAATGAAATGCTGGAAGATTTAGAAAAAGCACAAGCAGGCGATGTGGTACTTTTCCATGGTTGTTGCCACAATCCAACCGGCATCGATCCCACTGCGGAACAATGGGAAACTTTAGCGCGCCTTTCAAAAGAAAAAGGCTGGTTACCCTTATTTGACTTCGCCTATCAAGGCTTTGCAAATGGTTTAGAAGAAGATGCTTTTGGTTTACGTACCTTTACCCAATATCACAACGAATTACTTGTAGCGAGTTCTTATTCTAAAAACTTCGGTCTTTACAATGAACGCGTGGGCGCATTCACTTTAGTGGCGAATAATGCCCAAGAAGCCGATGTGGCGCAAACACAAGTTAAAAGCATTATCCGCACTCTTTACTC
>JAHHQY010000049.1 GCA_020026115.1 Actinobacillus sp.
AACGGCGGACTGTTAATCCGTATGTCGCTGGTTCAAGTCCAGCAGGAGGAGCCAATTTTTCTTTTGGGGCGTTTTTATTTGTCTCCTTTTATAAAAACGATTTTCCAAAAGCCAAGCCCCATTATCCTCCTTATGGGGCTTCTTTTTTTTACCTTGCAAAAGGGAAATCAATTTCTCATACTACCTTATCTCTTTTACTTAACTTAGGAAAAACTTATGGTTTTAGCCTCTTTTGCCGTGCTTATTGGTTTAATTATTCTCGTATGGAGTGCCGACATTTTTATTGAAGGTGCCGCCGGTTTAGCCCAAGCACTTGGTATGTCGCCACTTTTAATTGGTATTATCATCATTGGTTTTGGGACCAGTGCGCCAGAATTGCTCGTTTCCGCAATTTCTAGCTTAAACCATGCGCCTGCCGTCGCTTTGGGAAATGCTTATGGCTCAGATATTACCAATATCGCGCTAATTTTAGGTGTTACCGCCTTTATCAAACCCATTGCCGTTAATTCCAATGTCCTCAAAACAGAATTACCTATTTTGCTTGGCGTGACCTTAATTTCTGCTTATTTGTTATCTGACCATCTTATTTCTCGCGCGGATTCTGGCTTATTACTTGGTATTTTCACCTTATATATGGCTTGGAGTATTTGGAAAGGCACTCGCACTAAGCAAGATCCTTTCGCCTTAGATATGCAAGAAGAATTGGCGGAAATTCCACGCCTTTCAACAAAAAAAGCCTCTTTATATATGCTGATTGGCTTAATTTTATTGATGGCAAGTTCGCAAGCCTTAGTTTGGGGCGCAACTGAAATTGCTCAATATTTTGGTGTGAGCGATTTAATTATTGGTTTAACAATTGTCGCCATCGGCACTTCTCTGCCTGAATTAGCCACCTCGATTATGGCGGCAAAAAAAGGTGAAACAGACCTTGCCGTAGGTAATATTATTGGTTCAAATATTTTTAATACTCTGCCGGTTGTTGGGATTGCAGGAATTATTACGCCTTTTCATGCTGGTCCGGAAGTTTTCTACCGCGATATGATGGTGATTATTGCTCTTACGACATCTCTTTTCGTTTTAGGTTATGGTTTTAATAAAAAACAGGGCATGATCAGTCGTTTCGATGGTTTTTTATTGCTCTTAGCATACTTAGGATATAACGCCTTTTTGTTAAAAGATTTGTTCCATTTTTCCTTTTTGTAACGCTCTATTTGTAAAACTCTAAAGCGTTTTTTTTTCTTTTTAGCCCACCTTTAAGTCGCCTTTGTGCGACTTTTTGTTTGGGCGTCTTTGAACAATAAGTGAATAAAGCGCTTGTTAATTTGTAAAAATAATGTAAAATCCGAAAGCTTTTAATGCATTGGGCTGAGAGCTTATTTTCTAACCGCTATATTGTTAATGACGAAGCGGTCTTTTTTTTCTTAATCTAATCCTATTTTAGGAGGAATGATGAGTTTTAATATTAATGTAAAATATCCAAGTGTTGAACACTTACGCTTACGCGCAAAACAACGTATGCCACGTTTTGCTTACGATTATTTAACAGAAGGTTGTAACGAAGATATTAACCTACACAAAAATATCTCTGATATTCGTCAAATCGAAGTACTTTCTAAATATTTAACCGACTACCGTGAATCCAGCATTAAAAAAGAACTTTTCGGTGAAACTTATGATGCACCGTTTGGTATTAGTGCGGTCGGTTTACAAGGTTTAATGTGGCCAAACAGCCCACAAATCTTAGCCGCAACAGCTCGCGAACATAACGTACCATTTATGCTATCTACCGTAACAACGATGTCGATTGAAGAATGTGCTGAGTTAACAAACGGTAAATTCTGGTTCCAACTTTACTATCCAAAAAATGAAGAATTCCGTAAAGATATCTTAAAACGTGCTTGGGATAACGGCTGTCGCGTACTTTGCTTACTTTCAGACGTACCAACTTTCGGCTATCGTCCAAAAGATATCTACAATGGTTTAGGTATGCCACCAGCAATGTATGTGCGTAATATTTTAAACGCTTGTACTAAACCTGCTTGGGGTATCGAAACGTTACAACAAGGCGGTATGCCACGTTTCAAATCACTTGAAAAATATATGCCAGAAAAAATGGACTTACAACAACTTGGTATGTTCATGGATGATTTCTTCGACGGTAAATTAACTGTTGATCGTATTAAAGGCATTCAAGATATTTGGCCAGGTAAAATTGTTATCAAAGGTTTATCTAGCCCTGAAGATGCAGTAACTGCTTTAGAATTAGGCGTTGACGGTGTTATCGTTTCTAACCACGGTGGTCGCCAATTAGATGCTGGTCCTTCTTCAATTGCAACGTTAAAACCAATTTTAGATATCTTAAAAGGCAAAATGACCGTTATGATGGACGGTGGTATGCGTAATGGTCCGGATATTGCAAACGTTTTAGCCAGCGGTGCAGATTTCGTATTCTTAGGTCGTCCTTGGATGTACGGTGTGGGCGCATTAGGTGCTAAAGGTGGTGACCAAGTTGCTCAAATCTTAAAACGTGAGTTCTTACAAGTTATGCAACAGTTAAACTGTGATAAAGTAGAAAACTTAACGGATTTCTTAATTAAAGAAGCACCTTCAATTAAAGTAGCAAGTAAAATTGCAAAATAATTATTCTTTGAATATCAATAAAAAAGCGTGAAAATTTTCACGCTTTTTTTTATTTTCGTTATAAGTCATTCACAAGGAAAACTTAAACTCGCATGAGCAATTGCTTAAAATAGCCATCTTGAGCTTGTAAATCTGCAAAACTGCCCTCTTCAACCAACTTGGCGTTATCAATTAAACAAATCTTATTAAATTGTTCAATCGCTGTTAAACGATGGGTAACCATAATCAAGGTTTTATTGGCGCAATGCTGAAAAATCAACTGCAACATTTGGCGTTCTGTTTCACGATCTAAACCTTCCGTGGGTTCATCCAGTAAAAGAATAGGTGCATCATTAAGCAAAATTCTCGCCAGACCAATTCGGCGTTGCTCCCCGCCAGATAAAGGTCTGCCACCATCGCCAAGCCATAAATTTAAACCTTCTTCTTGCTCAACAAGATGTGTTAATCCCACCTTTTGCAAAATAGTTTGCATTTTTAGCTCACTGATTTCAGTTTGGCTGGCCAGTTGTAAATTATTCCGTAAGGTGTCGCTAAAAATATGCACGCGCTGAATTAAAGCACATTCCGCTTGGCGTAAACTTTTTTCATCGTAAGCATTTAAGGGCGTATTATTTAATAAAATTTCCCCTTGGCTTGGGTCATAATTACGCACTAAAAGTTGCAATAAACTGGATTTACCGCTCCCCGTTTTACCTAAAATGGCTACTTTTTCTCCGGCTTGAATACTCAAATTCACATCTTTTAACGCCCAATCTTCTCTCTTTGGATAACGTAAACTGACGTTTTTCAGTTGCCATAATGTCCCTACTTGCGCTTTAAATAGCTTGTCGCCTTGAAATTGCACGCAAGGTTTTGTTTGGCTTAATTCGTTAATGCGTCTTGCTGAAGCCATAATTTGGCCAATATGTAAAAATGCTGCGCCTAATGGCATAACAATTTCAAAACTGGCTAAGGCTGAAAAAGCAAAAAGTGCGATGATCGCCCCTTGATAAAGCTGATTTTCTACGGATAATTGCGCGCTAAAATCGAAAGTTCCAGCAAACCATAACACTACGGCTAATAATACGCCATTTAAAAACAACACAATTCCCATAGAAAGTCCCGCTAATTTGGCCTCTTTTCCTTGATAACTTTGCCAATTTTTTTCCGTTGCTTGCATTTTCTGTTTGCTTTCTTCTGTGGCATTAAACAGTAATAATTCTGCTTGAGCTTGAATAAAATTCACAAACTGAGTGCGATATTGGCTACGTTGCACAGTGAGTTTTTCGCCAAATCTTTCGCCTAAAAAGTAAAAAATCGTTGGAATAAACAGCAACATAAGCACTAAACTTAAGCCAATGATACCCGCTAAGAAGGGATCAAAAAAACTCAAAGTAAAACTTAATAAACCAATCATCATGACAGCGCTCACAAAAGGCGCAATAATGCGTAAATAAAGATTATCTAAGCTATCTACATCAGCAACTAAACGGTTTAATAAATCACTGTTTCGATACTGACTTAAAGAAGCGGGACTTAAAGGAATAATGTGGCGAAATACTTTGACGCGTAATTTTGCAAGTAAACGAAAGGTCGCGTCATGAGTAATAATTTTTTCCACGTAACGGAAAAATGTGCGTCCAATAGCCAGCCCACGCACTGAAGCGGAAGGATAGAAAAAGTTAAATAAACTGCCCACGCCTGCAATGGCCGTTGCGGCTAAAAACCAACCTGAGAGCGTTAATAGCCCCACACTACTTCCTAAACCTAAAATCATCAGGACAATGCCCGCAAATAAAGGCCATTTGGCATATTTAAATTGGCGAATAAAAGGCCATAAAGTTCGCATTATTGAATATCCTTTTGTCGTTGAGCTAAAAGTTCTGCAAAAAATCCTTGTTTTTCTAATTGTGCAAAAGTGCCTTGTTGCACAATTTCCCCTTGGTGCATCACTAAAATTTGATCGCATTGTTTTAAATCTTCAATACGATGCGTAATCATCAAAGTGGTTTGTAAACGGCTGATTTTTTCTAATGCGGTTAAAACTAAATTTTCCGAATGTGCATCTAAACTTGCCGTGGGTTCATCTAATAACATCAGTTTTCCCTGACGCAATAAGGCGCGCGCGATGGCTAAACGTTGCGCTTGCCCCACTGAAAGCCCGCTACTTTCTTCATTGATTTCCGCATCTAATCCCATTTTTTCCACAAACTCTGTGGCTTGAGCTTGAGCTAAGGCTTGCTGAATTTGCGCATGGCTCGCTTTTAGCTCACCTAATAATAAATTTTCCCGTAAACTGCCCGCTTGCAATAAAGGGTTTTGCCCAACCCAAGCTATTTGCGCGCGCCATTGGTTTAAATTTAATGTGCGCAATTCCAAGCCATTTATCGTAAGAGACCCTTCATAGGCTAAAAAACCTAATAAGGCATTCATTAGAGAGGTTTTTCCTGCGCCACTTTGCCCCACTAAGGCCGTTAAACTTTGCGCGGGCAAGCTAAAGGTTAAAGGTGCGGTTAAAGGCGTACCGTTTGGTGCAAGAACAACACAATCTTTGCCTTGAATATAAATATCCTTTTCTGTAACAACCTCTGTTTGAGCACAATTTTTCGGTGCGAGCGTACTTTTTTGTTCTAAAAAATCCACAATTTCATCCGCAGCCCCAATGCCTGCGGCGCGATCGTGGTAATAAGTGCCAAGGTCGCGCAAGGGTTGGTAAAATTCAGGTGCTAAGGTTAAACAGAAAAAGCCTGAAAATAATGTCAAGGCGCTATCATAAGTGCCAAACTCAAGTTTGCCTAAATAGCTAAAACCGAAATATACCGCCATAAGCGCGATGGAAATGGCAGTAAAAAATTCCAATACGGCAGAAGAAAGAAAGGCCATTTTCAACACGTCCATGGTGGTTTCACGAAATTCTTCCGTGCTTTCTTCAATGTGCGCGGTTTGCTCGGCCGTTTTATTGAAAAGACGTAAGGTTTCTAAACCACGCAAACGGTCTAAAAATTGCCCACTTAATTGAGCCAACACCGCCATA
>JAHHQY010000005.1 GCA_020026115.1 Actinobacillus sp.
TTTACCTTTTTTCGGCGCGAGTTCCTTAAAAAAATTTTCTCTCGCACCGAATTTTGGGAAAATTTTTCTTTTCGTTTTTTTTCTTTCCTTTAATTTTTTAAATTTTTTCCGCAATAACGACAATAATTATCCGTCTTCGCAATCTCTTCGCCACAATTTGCACAAAATTTTATTGGCTTTTCTGCGTTTTGAAGGGGCGTCGCTTTGCTTTCTTCTTTTGTTATATTTTGTTTTTGTGGCTGAGCAACAATATATTTCGCCACATCGGCCATTGCTTGGTCTTGCTTGGCTTGTTTTTCTAAATTGCTTGCCACTTCTTGATAAAGGCTTTTGGCATCTTGATCTGACAGATTACACTTATTTTGCATACTTTTTAGAATATGCTCATCTTCTGCATTTAGCCCTTGCCCTTTTGCTAAAATATCTTGTACGGCGTTACGATATTGGATTTTATGGCGTCCTAATTGTTCTGAAAAAGCAGAAGCAAGAATACCCGCTGGCAAGGCGACTAAACCGATACCTAACACCATAATACCGCCAGCAAAAATTCGCCCTGCTACCGTAATAGGAACCGCATCGCCATAACCTACGGTGGAAATTGTCACAATCGCCCACCACATAGCGCGCAAAATACTGCCAAAATGCTCTGGTTGCGCTTCGTGTTCAAAAAGATATACGCCACTTGAAGCTAAAATTAACAATATCGTTAAAAGGAAAATAACCGACATTAAATCTTTGGCTTTTTCTTTTACGACGGTTAATAAAGTATTCATCGCGGCGTTATAACGCATAACTTTAAACACACGAAATAGGCGAATAATACGCAAAGCTTCGGTATTTGGGATAAAAAAGGAAAAAAAGAACGGAATAATGGCAAGTAGGTCGATAATACCAAAAAAGGACGTGGTGTATTTCCAACGTGCTTTACTGGCACTTAATCCTTGATATTCTTCCGAAGCCGGCGCTGACCAAAAGCGCAGTAAATACTCTACCGTAAACACAATTAAGGAAAAATACTCAATATTTTGGAACAAAATATAAAATTCCAAACGGATATTGGGTTCTGTTTCTAAGGTGAAGGCCAAAATGTTTAAAATAATGGTCGCAATAATAAAACTATTGGCTAATTTTGAGTACCAAAAGTCACTATCGGGATCGAGTAAATGATGTACTTTTTTTTGCCCATTAAAAATGTACTGCTTTATTTTTTGTAGAAATGCCATAAGCTTAGACCTAACTTTAAGCGTTAATCACAAGATAAAATTGAGCATAATTTTAGCAAAGGCTTGCTAAAAACCAAACTAAAGGAAATGTCACTTGCGCCGAAAAAATGGATTTTTTGCTAATTTGAAATGCTTTTTAATAAAATTTTCATTATAATCTTCGCTAATTTTCACGCCAATTTTGGCCATCTCACCAAACATAATAAAAGATCATGCTAATGAAAAAAAATCACCTTTCTTTTTTTTCTTTCTTCATTCTTTCTGCCCTTTATCCAAGCAAAAGTTGGGCAGATTTAAGTCGCCAATGCTTAGCTGGCGTACCGCATTTTAGCGGTGATGTAGTGGAAGGAAATCCAAATCAACTCCCCGTTTATATTGAAGCTGACAACGCCATTTTAAATAAAAATGACGAAGCCTTTTACCAAGGTAATGTGCAAATTCGTCAAGGTAATCGTTATTTAGGTGCGCAATTAGCCCAAGTCGAACAGCTGACGGAAAAAGACCAGCTAAAGCGTGATGTAACCGTTTCTGGCGGGTTTGATTATCAAGATAATTTAATTTACTTGCTTGGTGAAAAAGCCAAAATCAATTTAAGCAATCGCTCGGCTGATATTTCTGACGGTTTATATCAATTAGTCGATCGTCAAGGGCGTGGCGATGCCAAAAACATCGTGTTAAATGATGACTTCCGTTTATTAAAAGACGCCACCTTTACCACCTGTTTATCTAATGATAATAGCTGGTCTATTGCGGCAACTGAGATGCGCCAATATATTCAAGAAGAATATGCTGAAATGTGGAACGCACGTTTTCGCGTTGCTGGCGTACCTATTTTTTATACGCCGTATTTACAATTCCCTATTGGTGATCGTCGCCGTTCTGGTTTATTGATTCCCTCTTACGGAAGCAGTGGCCGAGACGGTTATTGGTTTAGTCAGCCTTTCTATTGGAATATTGCGCCAAATATGGACGCAACCATGACGGCAAAATATATGTCGCAACGTGGTTGGCAGAGTATCAATGAATATCGCTTATTAACCGGTTTAGGTTCTAGCACGATTGCTGGGGAATATTTACATAATGACCGTTATTCTGATTACACCGGCGAAAACCGCTCACGTCATTTATTTTATTGGCAACATGATGCCAATGTCGCCAGTGACTGGCGTTTACATATTGATTATACGCGCGTTAGTGACCCAACTTATTTTGATGATTTTGATTCTGAATATGGCCACAGTACTGCGGGCTATGCCAATCAAGAAGTGAGCTTAAGCTACAATCAACCGAATTACGATATTGAGCTTTCCGCTTTACAATTTCAGCTGTTTGATAAAAACGCCAATAGCCCTTATCGCACAATGCCAAAATTAAACTTTAATTATTATCGTGACAATATTGGCCATTTAGTTGATTTCCATTTGTTCTCGCAAGCTACGCAATTTAAAAATGATAACAAACGCTTGCCGAGCGCGTGGCGTTTTCATGTAGAACCAAAATTTGTTTTACCTTTAAGTAATCGTTATGGCGGAATTAAATTTACCACGAAACTTTATGCCACACGTTATTTACAAAAAGACGGGGCGGATTTTGATAAATTAACGCCTGCACAACAACAAAATTATGCCGTACGTTCGCAAGTAAATCGCACCTTACCTGAATTTAAAGTGAACCTAAATACGCTTTTAGCGAAAAATTTTGCTAATGGTTACACACAAACAATTGAACCGAGTGCGAGTTATTTATATCGTCCTTTCCGCGATCAAAGTGATATTGGTCGCCGAAATACTTATGGCTATGACTCTTCTTCTGATTACAACGGCTTAGATCGCATTTTATCGGCAAACCAAGTGACTCTTGGCGCAACCACCCGTTTTTACGATGAAAATGGCGTGGAACGTTTTAATTTGGGCGTAGAACAAATTCATTATTTAACGGATGCGCGTGCAGAAACGGATCGCATAAAAGAAAGTAAAGGTACGTCAGATTGGAACTTAACGGCCAATTATTACATTAATTCTCAATGGAATTTAGCGGCTAACTACAAATATGATGCGGAATATCAGCGAACGTCTAGCGCAAATAGTTTTATTCAATTTAGACCTTCTGATGAGCATTTATTGCAATTAGGTTATCGCTATATTAACCAAGATGAATTGCAAGGTTATCAATACGATATTAAACAATTAGGTTTAACCGCAGCTTGGGAATTTAAAGATAACTGGGCTTTAGTGGGGAAACATTATTACGACTTCGCTTTAAAAAAACCTGTGGATCAATTTGTTGGTTTTCAATATAACACTTGTTGCTGGTCCATTTCCGCAGGCTTAAACCGCTACGTTGTGACACGCTCTGACCAAAAACCAAATGAAGTGTTATATGATCACAATATTGGTTTCCGTTTCGAATTACGTGGTTTTAACAACAAGCATAATCCTGGCATTGATCGTATGCTTAAAAATGGAAAAATCCCGTATATTCAACCTTTTAGCTTATAAATAAAAAACCTCTCGCGCCGAAATTTTTCTTCTTCGGCGCAAATAAAGCTCTCTCTTTTAGTAAAAAAAAGAACAAAATAGGAACATTACCATGGCTTATACAACTTTCTCCCAACAAAAAAATGACCAGCTTAAAGAACCGATGTTCTTTGGGCAAAACGTTAATGTGGCACGTTACGACCAACAAAAATATGAAACTTTTGAAAAATTAATTGAAAAACAATTATCGTTTTTCTGGCGACCTGAAGAAGTTGACGTATCACAAGACCGTATTGATTTCGCAGCTTTACCAGAACACGAAAAACATATTTTTATCAGTAACTTAAAATATCAAACCTTACTGGATTCTATTCAGGGACGAAGTCCTAATGTGGCCTTTTTGCCTCTCGTTTCCTTACCTGAATTAGAAACTTGGATTGAAACTTGGACTTTCTCTGAAACAATTCACTCTCGTTCTTATACGCATATTATTCGTAATATTGTCAATGACCCGGCCTTGATTTTTGATGATATTGTCACCAACCAAGAAATTATTAAACGAGCTAAAGATATTTCAGCCTATTACGATGATTTAATTCGTGACAGCCAATTATATGCGCTTTTTAAAGCGGGAACTTATAGCGTCGATGGGAAAAAAATTGACGTTACTTTACGTAGCCTTAAACGTCGTCTTTATTTGTGCTTAATGAGTGTAAACGTTTTAGAAGCCATTCGTTTTTATGTTTCCTTTGCTTGTTCTTTCGCCTTTGCTGAACGTCGTTTAATGGAAGGCAATGCGAAAATTATTAAATTTATCGCTCGCGATGAAGCCTTACATTTAACGGGAACACAACATATGCTGAATTTAATGGCCTCTGGTGTAGATGACCCTGAAATGGCGGAAATTGCCGAAGAATGTAAACAAGAAGCTTACGATTTATTCCTTGCGGCGGCAGAACAAGAAAAAGAATGGGCGGACTATTTATTTAAAGACGGTTCTATGATTGGCTTAAACCGCGATATTTTAGTGCAATATATTGAATATATTACCAATACGCGTATGCAAGCTGTGGGCTTGCCTTTACCTTTTGCGGTACGTTCAAACCCAATTCCTTGGATTAATGCTTGGTTGGTTTCTGATAACGTGCAAGTTGCACCGCAAGAAGTGGAAGTCAGTTCTTATTTAGTCGGACAAATTGACGCTAAAGTAGAAACAAGCGACTTCGACGGTTTCGATTTATAATCTTTTAATCTTTCGCGCCGAAAAATTTCCTTCCTTTTTTCGGCGCGAGTTTTTTTTCAATTTCATTTCCCTTTTCCCTTGCTCAGTTTTTCCAAGACCATCGCTTGTAAGTTTTGTTAGTAAAATTTTACAGCTTGTTATTTTTTACTTCGTAATGCAAAAAGATTGTTAATTTTTGAGCGCGATCACAAGATTTCTCGCCTTAATACATTGCCTTAGGCTAGGGACTTTTATACTATTTTTCATGGAAATTTTTCCTTTAGCCATCAATAGGAGGCAGTATGTTAGAAATTATTCTCGCTCTAACTGTCACAATTTTTGTGGCATATTTTGTCCTCAAGGGTTACCAAGCACAGGCATTATTAATGTTTGGCGGGATTGTGCTTATGGCTCTTGCTCTTATCACCAATAAAGGGCTTCCCTTACCCGAAAGCCAATCAACAGGTTCTCAATTCTTAGATATTTTTCAATTCATGAAAAATACTTTCTCCACCCAAAGCGCAGGTTTAGGTTTAAAAA
This sequence comes from Actinobacillus sp., assembly GCA_020026115.1. GTDB lineage: Bacteria > Pseudomonadota > Gammaproteobacteria > Enterobacterales > Pasteurellaceae > Actinobacillus_C. Next base: position 5,463 of record JAHHQY010000005.1, read on the forward strand.
TTATGGCCATTGCCGGGTTTGCTTTTTATATGCACGACATTGGCGCTTCGGCATCTTTAGTGCGCGTTTTAACGAAACCTTTAGAAAAAGTACGCCATAAACCTTACTTATTTATGGCGCTTTGTTTCTTCGTTGGGGAATTTTTATCTATTTTTATTACCAGTGCCTCAGGCCTTGGGGTTTTGTTAATGGTCACGCTTTATCCGTTAATGCGCGGAATTGGCTTAAGCCCGCTTACTGCTTGTACACCGATTGCCACCGCTGTTGCTGTTGAAATGGGGCCTGCGCAAGGCAATGTGAACTTTGCCGCTGAAATCATCGGTATTGATGTCGTGGAATATGTGGTGAAATATCAAGTTCTTGTTGCGGCCACTGCTTTATTAGTTATTGCATTTTTATTAATTGTGATGAATAAATTCTTTGATAAAAGAAATGCACAAACAATGAATTGCGATGGCGATGAAGATTTAAATATTGACGAAGATGCACAAGCAAAACTCAACAAAGCACCAACAATTTATGCCATTTTGCCGGTCATTCCTTTAGTGCTTATTTTTATGTTCAACAAACTCACCATCAGCTCCATTAAAATGGATGTCACCACCGCGATGTTGGTGTCCATTGTCATTGCCCTTTGTTTTGAGTATTTCTCTTTAGGCAATGCAAAAAAAGTGGTGAATTCTTTACAAATTTTCTTTGATGGTATGGGGCGTCAATTTGCCAATGTCGTTACCTTTATCGTTGCCGGTCAAACCTTTGCGCAGGGCTTAAAAGCTATTGGCGTCATTGATGTGATTATTCACAGCGCCGAAAATGCCGGCTTTGGCCCAATTGCCATGATTATTGTTATGGTCACTATTATTATGGTCACCGCTGTTCTTATGGGGTCAGGCAATGCGGCGTTCTTCTCCTTTGCTAACCTTGTGCCTGAAATTGCAGGTAAAATGGGCATCGCACCAGTTATGATGTTATTACCAATGCAGTTTGTAGCGGGTATGAGCCGTAATATTTCACCTATTGCACCAAATATGGTCGCGATTGCAGGCGTAGCAAATGTTTCACCTTTTGCTCTCGCTAAACGTACCGCAATTCCAATGCTCGGTGGTATTATTATTTCCACAATCGTCAGTATTTTGAGTTTCTAAGAAGGAGAAAAATATGCAAGTTTTTATGTTAAGTAATGGTAAATTGCCGACATCCAAAGTTATGTTAGATTATGCCTTAGACGACATTAAAAGCGCTTTTGCAAGAAAAAAAGTTAAAAATGTTTTAGTGATTCCTTATGCTGTCATTCGTTTCACTTACGACAAACGCGTAGAAACCGTTCAAGAAAGTTTAGCCGGTCTGGATTTAAATATTGAAGGTATTCATAACTTTAAAGACCCAGTATTGGCACTAGAATGGGCGGATGCAATTATGGTAAGTGGCGGAAATACTTGGCAATTAACGAAGTCTTTACATGATTTTGGCTTAATTGAACCTTTACGCAAAGCCGTTTTAAAAGAAGATAAAATTTATGTCGGTTGGAGTGCTGGTAGCGTCATTTGCGCGCCAACCATGTGTACAACAAATGATATGTGCATTGTCGATGCGGCAATTACCGCTTCTTTAAATTTTGTACCGTTCCAAATTAATCCGCATTATATTGACGCGAGTATTGAAAACCATATGGGCGAAACCCGCGATGAACGTATTTTAGAATTTTGTATTCAAAATCCGCATAAAACCGTGCTTGGTATTCCTGAAGGCAGTTGGCTACATTTACATGATGACGGCTTAGATTATCACTGCCCTTTAGGCAAACCTTTTGTGGAATTCAAATTCGGACAAGAAAAACGAACGCTACAACAACAAGATTTAACGGCTTACTTAAAATAACGACCCAACGCCTCCTTTTAGGAGGCGTTTTCTATTTTTATTTTGAACTGAAAAATTGCGTTATTTTGCTTAATGCTTGCGTGCGCACTTCGTCTTTCTCAAATAAAATTTCGTGATAAGCCTTGGAAATTTTTTCTAATTTCCCTTGCGCTAAAAATGACACTAAATGGGCTAAATTTTCATTATTCACAATCTGTTCTTCTTGTGCTTCAAGCACTAAAATTGGAATTTCAATTCGCGTAAGAATGGTCGGTAAAGCAAAAATCGCCTGCCAACATAAATGCAACCAGCGAAATGTCGCACCGCCGAGTGCCGTTTGAGGAAATAATTCCACTGTTTTATTTTGCCAATTTAAACGTTCTTCGCTGTGCGTTAACTTGTTCTGAGCAAACTTTTTAAAAGCAAAATCCCCTTGCCCAAAAACATAACGATCCCCTTGCCCAAGCAACAACATCAAATTCACGCAAAAAGCATCGCGGGTTGGATGAGCCGTTGGTACACCAAAAAATGGCGCACTGAATACTGCTTTTTGTATGTCATGATCATAATTCGCCAAATAATAAGCACTAATTAACGCACCCATCGAATGCGCAATTAAAAACTGTTGTGCATATTGGCGCACGCTGTTTGCTTGTTTTACCACAAGGTCTAAATCATCGGCATAAAAACGAAATTCATCCAGATAGCCTTTTTGTGGATTTTTTAATAAACGCTGTGAATGCCCTTGCCCACGATGATCAAACAGCAAAACATCAAAACCTTGCTGATAAAAATCCCAAGCTAGTTCTGTCCATTTCGTTAAATTTTCTGCCCGACCGTTCACTAATACCATGAATTTTTCTGCTTTTTCAGGATGTAAAAAATGACGATAAGCAAGCTGACAGTGATTTTTGCCCTGCACATATTGCAAAGGAAACTGTGTTGCAAAAGGTAATAATGTTTGCTGAATGAACGCAGGAAAATTTTCGGTGCGAGATGTTTGATTTAAACTTGACATAGCATTTCCTTAAAGCGAAAAATCAATAATGAGGCGGTGGTGTTTCTTCGGCTAAACTGGCCACATTTGAGCTTTGCATACCTTTAAATTTGCTGGCCAAATGGCGTAATTGTAACTGCATTTTATCAATAATAAATTGTTGTTCCACCAATGCGTCATTTAATTCTTCAAGGGCTTTTTCTTGGAAAGCTACTTTCATTTCCAATTCCGCAATTTGCGCTAATAATTTGTTTTCTCTTGGCATTTTTCTCTCGTTTAAAATAAAGAAAGGTTGACATTTAGGCGATCTATTTTTAGTCTATCGCCCACATTTTTTTCAACATTATAAAGGATCTTAAAAATGTTAAAACTTAAAAAAATTTCTGCTTTTGTCGCTTCAGCGCTTGCCGTAAGCACACTTTTAACGGCTTGCCACGACAAACCAGCCCAAGTCGATATCAATAAAGATTTTAATTCTAAAGCCTCTTATGCCGTAGGTTTTATGGTTGGCCAAAACTTTTTATCCAGTGTCATTGATAGCCAAAAAGGCATCGTTGATTACAACCAAGATGCGCTTTTACAAGGTGTCAAAGATGCCTTAAATAAAAAAGCACAAATGACGGAAGAAGACGTGCAAAAAATGCTACAAGACATTCAAACTAAATTAGAAAATGCCGCAGTAAAAGAAGTAGAAGATAACAATCAAAAATTAGTTGCTGACTTTAAACAAAAAGATGGCGTGAAAGAAACAAAATCTGGCCTTCTTTACCGTATTGAAAATCCAGGTGAAGGTGAAAATATTCACGCCAATGACTTAGTTAAAGTGGAATACACAGGTAAATTAGGAAATGGTGAAGTTTTTGATAGTTCTGAAAAACACGGTCCTGTTGAATTTCCTTTAAACCAAGTGATCGCAGGCTGGACAGAAGGTTTACAATTAGTGAAAAAAGGCGGTGAAATTGAATTAGTTATCCCTGCAAAATTAGCTTATGGCGATAATGCCATGGGACCTATTCCGGCTCATTCTAACCTTTATTTCCATGTCAAAGTGTTAGACGTTAAACCACAATAAACACAAATTTACCGCACGCTGTGAAGTGTGCGGTTTTTTTATTTTTATAGGAATTTTTTATGCAATATGTCATTGCCATCACAGGCGATGTTTACGGCAAGCAGAGCAGTTTTTTAGCTTGGCAATTTGCTTGTGCTTTATTAGCCAAAGGACATCAAATTCGCCAAATTTTCTTTATGCAAAATGGCGTAAGTCATGCAAATAAACTCATTTCGCCTGCTCATGATGAAGAAAATTTATTGCAACGTTGGCAAACATTTAGCGAAACACATCAAGTCCCATTACATTTATGCATTGCCGCCGCGCAACGTCGTGGTGTCGTCGATGCGTTAACCTCGCCTTGCCAGACAGAAAATTTAGCTTCGCCTTTTGTTTTGGCAGGCTTAGGTGAATTTTCCCAAGCCATCTTAAAAGCAGATCGCTTAATTCAGTTTTAAGGACATTTTATGAAAATCGGCATTGTTTTTCGCTCTGCACCACACGGCACAAGTTTAGGGCGCGAAGGTTTAGATGCATTATTAGCCAGTAGCGCATTTTGCGATGAAGATGAAATCGGCATTTTCTTTTTGCAAGATGGCGTCTTTCATTTATTGCCCGCGCAACAAGCGGAAATCATTGGGCAAAAAGATTTTATCTCTAGCTTAAAATTACTCGACTTATATGAATTAGAACAACGTTTTGTTTGCTTGGACAGTTTAAAGCAACGTCACTTAAGCGACGCGCCTTTTTTCTTATCCGTAGAAAAATGCTCTCGCGCCGAAATTTTAGCCCATATTCAACAATGCGAGAAAGTACTGACATTTTAATTTTAAAAGGAATACAATGCTTTACACTATTTCTAAAGCCGATGATTCGGCGCAAGATTTATTAGAAAATCTCGAGCTTCAAACAAAAGATGCCGTCCTTTTATGGCAAGATGGCGTTAATTTAACCCTTAAAAACTTGCCTTTGTTAAAAGATATGCCCGCTCTTTTTGCTTTAAAACAAGATGTGTTAGCGCGCGGACTTTTGCCTTATTATCAGCAACTCGCGCCGAAAATTAAACTGATCGATTTGGATGAGTTGGTTAGTTTAACGGAAATTTATCATCCCCAATTCGCGTTTTAATTTTCTTTAAAGCGCCAATTTTTTTTACTTTTTTACGAGGTATGAAAATGCAAAAATTAAAACTCACATTAAGTGCATTGTTCGCTTTTGGTAGCGTTGTAAGCTTTGCTCACGCTGATTATGATGTGTCTTTAGCTCAAGATCCCTTTGGGGAAAATTGCACGGCACCTGTGGATTACTATATGTTTTCCCTGTCTTATTCACCGAGTTTTTGCGCCCATCAACGCCATAAATATGGCCGTATTCCTGATCATTTAAAATATCAATGTGGGCAACGCGAAAAAGGACAACCACGTTTTGGTTGGGTGGTGCATGGTTTATGGCCACAAAATGCCCAAGCAACTGAAATTCGCCATCATCCTCGTTTTTGTCAGGGCGATTTACCAAAATTACCTGAAAGTTTAATTGAACAATATATGCCCATGTCACCTGGGAAAAAACTCTTACAAGGTGAATGGGAAAAACACGGTGCTTGCGCCTTTAACAGCGCACAAGAATATTTTGCGAAAGAGCAAGCTTTGTATCAAAGTTTAAACTTACCTTCAAATAATCCTGATAAACGTAAAGTTATTGCCTATTTAAAACGCCATAATCCGCAATTAAAAAATGTCTTTATTCAAGCCACGGATAACGAAATTCGCATTTGTTACGATAAAGCATGGCAACCGATGAATTGCCCGAAAGGCGCACTTTAATTAGCGCATCCAATCTCGGTGCAGTTTTTCGCTGTCACCGAGATAATCTAAAATCCAAGCGACCGCCGGACTTAAACGCGTTTTATTCCAAGCCAAACAACAAGGACTGACGGCAGGTTTTAACATCAATTCTTTTTCCACCGCTTCCCCTTTATTCAACAAGGGTAAAGCCATATGCGTCGGCACTAAACACACGCCTAAGCCGGCTTTTAAACATTGCAAAGCGCTATGCCAATTAGGCACCATAATTCGGCGCTGATTGTCTAACAACCATGTCATACGTTTAGGCAAGGTTCTTGATGTATCTTCTAAGCAAATAGCGGGAAATTTTACGATTTCTTGTTCCGTTAAAGGCGTTGTTATGTGCGCTAAAGGATGCTGTGGGGCAACTAAAAATTTCCACGTTAAAATCCCCATATCTCGATAAGCAAAATTTCCACTGACAGGCACCGCAGCTGTCGCACCAATTGCAATATCAGCGCGTCCATCAGCTAACGCGTCCCAAACGCCATTAAAAACTTCCATACTAAGATGCAATTCCACATCAGGAAATTGACGATAGAAATCTCGCACCAATAAATTGGCTTGGCCTTCGCGCACGACATTATCTAAAGCCACAGAAACGGTTTTACTCCAACCATTGGCCACTTGTTGTGTATGGAATTTAATTTCTTCCATTTGTTTTAATAAATCCCTTGTCGCTTGCACAAAATATTCCCCAGCATTTGTTAATTTCACTTGGCGGTGCAAACGTTCAAACAAAGGAACGCCTAATTTTTCTTCCATGGAACGAATCGTATAACTAATCGCACTAGGAACTTTGTGTAATTCTTCTGCGGCGGCCGAAAAACTCCCGCGACGAGCAACCACATCAATCACTTTTAAATCTACATAAGAAAACATTTTTCACATCAATTTTTTTGAAAGGAATGTTGAAATTTTACCGTTTCACAGCCTTTTTTTCTATCTGTAAACTATACCGCGTTGAATTTTCATTAAAAAGTAAGGACAAAAATTTTAAAATGACACATCAACCTTCTAAAATGACATTATTTTGGTTTGCTTGCTTAAGTATGTTAGGTTTTTTAGCGACCGATATGTATTTACCAAGTTTCGAAACCATTCGTAACGCTTTTGGTACAACCCAATCTTTAATCGGCTTAAGTCTGAGTGTTTTTTTACTCGGTATGGCCTTAGGGCAATTAGTTTACGGCCCGCTTTCTGATCGCATTGGACGTAAAAAAGTTTTACTTGGCGGAATGGCGCTCTTTAGCGTAGCCACCTTACTTTGCGCTATGGCTGAAAATATTGAAGTCTTTTTAAGCGCACGTTTTTTACAAGCTTTAGGTGCTTGTAGCGCAACGGTGATTTGGCAAGCGGTGGTTGTTGATCGCTATACAAGTCGTGTGGGCGCGCGTATTTTTGCCACGATTATGCCTTTAGTGGCTCTTTCTCCTGCTTTAGCACCATTAGCCGGGGCTGCCTTAGAAAATCACTTTGGTTGGCGCAGTATTTTTATTGCGTTAGTGCTATTAGGCGGTGCTTTATGCTTGATGACTTTAGGCGAAGAAGAAAGCGCGCCTTTAGATAAAGAACAAGAAAAAATCAGCGTGCAATTACGCCGAGATTATGCCGATATTTTAAGTTCTAAAAAATTCTTAGGAAATATGTTAATTTTTGCGGCTTGTTCTGGTGCTTTCTTTGCTTACTTAACCGGCTCACCTTTTGTGATGTCCGCCATGGGCTATTCTGGTACGGATATTGGTTTAAGCTATGCCCCGCAAACTGTTGCGTTTATTGTGGGCGGATATGGTTGCCGTAGCTTATTAAATCGTTTTGATGGTCGCCAACTTTTACCTTGGTTATTAGGTTTATTTTTCGCCAGCGTTTTAATTATGTTTGTTATTCCGTTTGTTATGCCGGTTAATAGCATTTTGCCTATTTTAATTCCATTTTGTTTCTTAGCCGTAGCGAATGGCGCAATTTATCCTATCGTGATCAATTTAGCCTTAGAAAACTTCAAACATTGCAGTGCAACGGCTGCGGGCTTATTAAACTTTTTACAAACTTTAGTTTGCTTCTTTGCGAGCAGTATGGTGTCCGCCTTTGCGGAAAAAGGTTTAATGACGGTAACTAGCGCGATGTTTATTGCCGGTTTTGTCACATTATTTGCTTACGGCTTAATTAAAAAAGCTCAACAAGAAAAATGTGCAGAAAATTCCGATTTACAAATAAGTTAATCGCTAAAAAAAAAAAGCCACATTAAACGTGGCTTTTTTCTTCTTTTTATTTTCTTATTCTTGAGTAAACTCGCTTAAGCCTTGTTCACACCAAGTTAATTTTTTATTTCGCGCACGATTAAATAAGCGATCGTTAGCGGGTAAAGATTGACGGCCTTCTTCGTTATGCCATAAATGATAAGCTAATCCGCCAAATTTTAAATTACAGCGTTTTCCGCCCGCATTATAAAAACGTTCAGCAAACTCGCTATCTTCACGTCCCCAGCCAATAAATTCGCTATTAAATCCGTTAATTTTTAACGCATCTTCTTTAAAAAAGCCCATATTGGCACCGCGAATGCCTTTATGCCAAAAGGCTTTTTCGGTTTTTAAAATGATATTGCGTAAACTTTTAATGCGTAAATTTTGTAAACGTTTTTCTAAACGATTATCTAAGCCTTTGCTCCAAATATATAATTTCGGGAAAGGTAAATGACTTTGCAAAATTTCTTCCGTTTTACTTTGCGTTAATAAAACACGTCCACCTTGCACTAACACATTATGTTTAGCCGCTTTTTTATGATCTGAAATAAAATGTTTTTCCAACACCATATCGCCATCAATGACCACAATATATTCGCCACGGGCTTGAGCTATGGCTTTATTGCGTGAACGGGCTAAACGAAAACCTTCATCTTCCTGCCAAGAGTGAATTAAAGGTACAGGGAAGTTTTTTTGAAACTCTGCCACTAAATCCTTTGTTTCGGTGCGAGAGCCATCATCTGCGACGATCACCTCACAAGGCAAATCCGTTTGCTTTTGTACGCTTTCTAACACCAATTTTAAGGCGTCAGGACGGTTATAAGTCGTAATAATTAAACTGATGCTTAAATTTTGATTAGCTTCTTTTAATTTTACATATTTGTAATAAGACCCCATAGCATTGGCAGAGGAAATCACAAAGCCATCGGCCCCACTCATAAAGCCATTGCGTAAAAAATAATTTTTTACAAAAGCACTTATCCCGTGAGTGAGCGCTGTAAACATAGTGGCACGCTTTCTACCACATTGTTGTTCTGCAAATAACGTGGTGTATTTTTGCATTTTATCGATTAAGCCTGCCGCCCCATCAAAAGAATAATGTTGAAAGCTATTTCTAAGACGAATAACTTTAACTTTTGTTGGTATTTCTAAACTTTCATGCACTTGTTTATCATTAAAACGTACGTGTTTTCTGTGATATAAACGTCTTACATAATCAGGATACCAACCGCAAGTTTTAATCGGTTTTCCACGATAATGGTTAATGCGTAAAATGCCATAAACAACATTAGGAATTTGCAAATCAAGCAAGCCAATTTCTTGTACTAACTCAGGATTAAAAATTTCATCGCAATCGACATTTAAAATCCAATCATGTTTGGCTTTTTCTGCCATATCGTTTTTCATCGGCCCAAACCCAAAAAAATCTGCTTGGTAGAGTTTCACATTGGGAAATGATCGGGCAATTTCTGCGCTATTATCGGTAGAATGATTATCAAGCAAAATTATTTCATCAAAACATTGCAAGGCTTCTAAAGATCGCGCTAAATATTTTTCACCATTTTTCACCATCATCGTGACGGAAATAGGAAGATTTTGCATAAGATTCCTTTTATCTTTTTGGATATGTTCACGCCTTTTTTTCGGCGCGAAGAGTTAAACGGAAAAATCTGGATTTTCCGCAAACCAACTTTCTAAAATTAAGCAAGCAGAAATACCATCTACTTTACCTTTTTCTAAGGCTCGAAAACCACCGCGAGAAAAAATTTCCGCCTTAGCATCGCAAGTGGTTAAACGTTCATCTTGTAATAAAACGTTGACGCCAAAGCGTCCATTTAAACGATTCGCAAATTTCTTCGCTCGTGCGGTTAAAGGTTGCTCTGTTCCGTCCATATTTAATGGCAAGCCAACAACAACAACTGCAGGTTGCCAATTTTTTAAACATTTTTCAATATCTTGCCAACTCGGAATGCCATCTTTAGCTAAAAATGCAGGCAAAGCTTGGGCGGTTTGGGTAATACTTTGACCTACCGCGCAACCGATGCTTCTTGTTCCAAAATCAAAGGCGATTACTGTAAAAGCCATTAACATTCTCCTGCTTGCAACATTAATTTATTGGGCATCACGCCTAAAGCCAATAAGGCTGTTTGCCAGCGTTTAGCAAAGGGAACTTTAAATAATAAATCTAAGGAAGCATCTGCAATGAGCCAATCATTTTGGCGAATTTCATTTTCTAGCTGTTCAGCACCCCACATGGCGCAACCTAAAGCAATTAAATAATCTTCTGGTTCATGTTCCGTGCCAATACAATCTAGCACATCGCATGACGTCGTTAACATTAATGCCTCATTAACGGGCAAACTGCTATTAAAATTTTTTTTCGTTTTGCGATGTAAAATAAAACCTCGCTCTCTGTGAGCCGGGCCACCTGTAAGACAAAGGTTTTTATTAAAAAATCGCGCATTCGCCACCATAAAATTTAATTTACTACAAACTTCCGCTACGCTCATTTCTGAAGGCTTATTGATAATAAAGCCCATACTTCCTTGTTCTGTATGATCACAAATATAAATAACGCTTTGCTGAAATATCGGATCGATGACTTGTGGCGTGGCAATTAAATATTTATTTTTTAATTCCATCATATTTAAGCCAGATCCCCAAAACATACTTGTAAGGCCGTAATCGCAGTTAAAGCGGCGGTTTCTGTGCGTAAAACCCGTTTACCTAATTGAATTTCTGTAAAGCCTTGTTTCACCGTTTCCGCAATTTCTTTCGCCGATAATCCGCCTTCTGAGCCAATCAATAAACGTACGGGCTTTCCTGCAAAATCTGGCAATGTTTTAATGGAATACTGAGCGCGAGGATGTAAATTTAATTTGAGTGCTTCGGGTTCTTCTGCGCACCAATCCTCTAATTTCATCATAGGACGAATTTCTGGTATGACATTACGTCCACATTGTTCGCAAGCGGATATGGCAATTTTTTGCCATTGTTGAATTTTTTTGGCCATGCGGTTTTCATCTAATTTTACCCCGCAACGCTCCGACCACAATGGCGTAATAATTTGCACGCCTAACTCTACCGATTTTTGAATCGTAAATTCCATGCGTTCACCGCGCGACATCACTTGCCCAAGATGTAAATGTAAGCGACTTTCTTTATCGGCCAATTCGCAAGCTAAAATACGCACGCGCACATTTTTTTTGCTCGCTTGGCAAATTTCTGCTGGAAAAATATGATTAGAGCCATCAAAAAGTTCAATTTTATCGCCTTCTTGCATACGCAAAACGCGCCCTATATGATTCGCCCCATCTTCACTTAAATCACATTCACTTAAGCCTTGTAACGGTTCTGGATGATAAATTCTTGGTACTCTCATGGATTTCTCATTAAAAATTTTAAACGTTTATTATAACAGGTTTTCAAATGCGCCCTAATTTTTTGCCTTTATTGGCTTATTAGGAAATGATGCAGAAAAGAAAAATTTCGGCGCGTATCTTATTTGGCAAAAAGCACAACCTTGCGCCAAGCTGTGGGATAACTATAAGATTTTATGCTCAATTCTTCACTAAATTTTTTGCAAAAAAATACGCCGAAAATTAAAAATCCAACTTTCGGCGCAGTTCTTATAAAATTTTAGGCCAAGTAACGCTCAGGGAAAAGCATTTTTAACACATCTTGTGTTACTCGGCGCGATTGCCCACGATGAGGGAAAATATGCATCATCATCATAGGATTAAAATTCGCTTCAATCACGCCCCAAGAATGAATGCTTTTGCTGGCTTCTTGAGTTAGATCAGGAATAATTAAATCCACACCACATACTTTTGCGCCCATAGCTTGCGTAATGCCCACTGCTAATTGTTTATAACTTGGGTGCATTTCATCCGTCATATCAATACTATCGCCACCGGTACTAATATTAGAATTCGCACGCAATTGTACAATTTCCCCTTTTTTAGGAATGCTGTCTTGCGTAAAACCTTGCGATTTTAATTGCAATATTTCAATTTCACCCAGTTCAATTTTTTTCAAAGGCGAACGTTTACCATCACCGCGAAGGGGATCGCTATTTTTTTGTGCCACTAATTCTTGCACGCTATGTTTGCCATCGCCTTCTACATTCGCAGGAACGCGCAATAAAACGGCCAAGGTTTTATCACCAATAACGAAAAAACGATACTCCGTGCCTTCTAAATAATCCTCCACCATAATGGCGTTATCTTCTTTAAAAGCGATATCGACGGCTTTGGCAAAATCTTCTGCATTTTGCACACCTTTTTGGAAAATACTAATCCCTAAACCAAAATTTGTGGATTTCGGTTTAATCACGACCGCTTTTTGCGCAAATAAAGGGTAACTTTGTTTCGCCGTTTCCGCTTGGGTAAATTCCAAACTTGCCGGAACATTAAAACCTGCTTGAGCTAAAACTTTTTTCGTTACCACTTTATTTTCCATAATAAGAGGCGAAATATAGCTGTCTTTCGCGGTCATATTGCCGTTTTTGACATATTCAAAATGGTTTTCATATTGCAATTTCAAAAAGTTATCTTGCTCATCTAAAATTTCCAGCTTGAAACCTTGCGCAATAGCGTCAGCCATTAAAGCTTGGGTAGAAAGCTCCATATTAGAAAAGGCCTCTAGCTGATAATATTTAGCTAAGGCGCGAGCTTTATATTCTTGTGCTAATTTAGCCCCAAGTTTTTGATAACTTCCTTCTTTTTCAATCGCTTGCACTAATTTCCCGCAAAGGGTTGTTTCTGGCGCATCAAATTGTGCTAATTTTTCTGCAATGGTCTTTTGGATATTTTTCGGCGCGAGTAAACTTTCCGCCATTTGCAACATTTGTTGTAATAAGGCTTTACCTTCTTGAGCGTATTTCGTCATCGCAAGAGGATGTTCCAAGGCCACTTCAGCTAAGCGCGCACGCCCTAATTCCACCGCATTTTGATCTGCCGTTTCATCAAGCCAAAGCATCAGCAAAATAAAATAATGAATAAAGTTTGCATCGGCTTCGCTCATGCCAAATTCTTCAAATGGGTTGAGATCAAATAAACGAAATTCCACATATTGAATGCCTTTTTGCACTAATTCACGAGCTTTATTCGCACCGCGCAAGCGTACATTAGAATAAAATTCTTTTTCCGCAATTAAACGCCCTTCTTTTACCCAATGCTCTAAACTGTCGGCATATTTTTGTAGGCTATCAAAAGACACAATAATATCCGCTTCATTAACATAGCCATATCGACTAGAACGTAAACTCCGCACATATTCTCCCGCTTTAAGTGGTGAATTGCCTTTAAAATACCCAGGGTCTACCGTTGGCGTAGCGGAAAGTAAATAGACTAAAATCCATTGATAACGCAGGAAATTTTTGCCCATTTTTAAATAAAGACGATTTTGAAATTCAACGAAATTTTCTTCTACCGCAACAAGCTCATGCAATTTTTCTACTAATTTCGGCGCGAGTTGAAAATTGTAGTGAATGCCACTGACCATTTGTTTTTCTTTACCGTACACCTCAACTAAATGCTCGCGATAAGCCACATCTTCCGCTTTATCTAATTGAGCCACTTTAATAAACTCAGGCGCCGGCAATTTAGGGGGCATACTTAATGGAAAAATATATTCATCTTTTTCCATATTGCGTAACACCACTTGATGAATAGCGGAAAGCCAACGCATGGTATCTTGTAATTGATGATTCGGTGGGGTAATTAATTCCAACTGACTTTCTGCAAAATCCGTTTGAATATAAGGATGAAAACTACGATTACCGAATTGATGAGGATGTGGCGTTAAAGCTAAACTACCATCTTTATGCACGCGTAGGCTTTCTTTTTCTAAACCATACGAGCCTTGTTGGAATAATAATTCGAGCCGATTTTGGCTAATAACCGATTGAATTTTCATAATCATCTTCTTATAAGTTAAAATTCTTCTTTAGCGTGATTTAAGGTGTATTTAGGAATTTCAATCACTAAATCTTCTTTCCCAACTCGACATTGACAGCTTAAACGGCTATCCATTGTCACACCCCATGCTTTATCTAGCATATCATCTTCTTGCTCAGTGCTTTCATTTAAACTGTCAAAACCTTCTTGTACGACAACATGACAGGTTGTGCAAGCGCAAACACCACCGCAAGCATGATCAATATCCACGCCCGCTTCTAAGGCTTTTTCTAAAAGATTATCGCCTTCTGCTGCATCCACAACCATACCCTCAGGGCAAAGTTCTGCATGCGGTAAAAATATAATTTTTGCCATTTTTAATTCCTTCTTATTTACGCCATGAAGTTATCTACGGCTTGACCTGATAAAGCATGACGAATCGATTTATCCATTCGGCGTGAGGCAAACTCTTGGGTTACTTTATCAAGTGCTTGAATACCTTGGTTAATCTCCGCTGTATTGCCCTTTTCTATTAAGTTTTCAAGGGCTTGCATACTTTGCAAAATTTGCGCTAATTCTTTTTCGTTTAATAAAGCCGAATCTTGCTCTAAGGCTACCGTTACCGTTTCAATCACTCTTTTCGCATCAACTTTTTGTTCAGCAAGTAAACGCGCTTGAATATCTTGTTCGGCATTTTCTAAAGAGCTTTTTAGCATTTGGCTAATTTCTTGATCCGTTAAACCATAAGAAGGTTTCACTTGAATACTGGCTTGTACGCCTGTGGATTTTTCCATCGCCGTTACGCTTAGTAAGCCATCTGCATCAACTTGATAAGTCACGCGAACTTGCGCCGCCCCTGCGGTCATTGCAGGAATTCCTTTTAAACTAAATCGCGCTAAAGAACGGCAGTCTTCCACCATTTCACGCTCACCTTGAACAACATGAACGCTCATCGCTGTTTGTCCATCTTTAAAGGTGGTAAATTCTTGCGCACGCGCCACAGGAATCGTGGTATTTCGCGGAATAATTTTTTCTACTAATCCGCCCATGGTTTCAATACCAAGAGAAAGCGGGGTAACATCTAACAGCAACATTTCACTGTCCGGTTTATTGCCCGCTAAAATATCCGCCTGAATCGCCGCCCCAAGCGCCACCACTTTATCTGGGTCAATACTGGTTAAAGGTGTACGTTGGAAAAATTCGCCGACTTGTTCACGCACAAAAGGCACGCGGGTAGAGCCACCGACCATAACAACATTTTGCACATCTTGTAAGCTCAATTTGGCATCTTTCAAGGCACGACGACAAGCTAATAAAGAACGTTTCACTAAAGGGGCAATCAGTTGATTAAATTCTTGGCGAGTTATTTTGCCTTGCCAATTTTCATAGCTAATATCTACGCTTTCCGCTTGGCTTAATTGCACTTTCGTGGCTGTAGCTAATTCCACTAAGGCACGTTGCGCTTTTTCATTTTGTGGGAAAATTTCGGCGCGAGTGGCAATCCACTCCGCTAATAAATGATCGAAATCATCGCCACCTAACGCTGTATCGCCCCCTGTCGCCAAGACTTCAAATACGCCTTTCGCTAAACGTAAAATGGAAATATCAAAAGTCCCGCCACCTAAATCATAAACAGCAATAACCCCTTCTTCTTGGCTGTCTAAGCCATAGGCAATCGCCGCAGCTGTTGGTTCGTTTAATAGGCGCAACAAATGAATTCCCGCTAATTTCGCGGCATCTTTCGTACTTTGGCGTTGAGCATCATCAAAATACGCAGGAACAGTAATCACCGCCCCTGTTAATTCGCCACCTAAACGCTGTTCACCTAAGGTTTTTAAATGTTTTAAAATCTGCGCCGAAACTTCCACGGGCGTTTTCGCCCCTTGCGCCGTTTCAATTAACGGCAAGCCATTTGTCGTTGCGCTGAATTGATATGGCAATCTTGGGTAACGTTGTTGAATGTCCGCTAAACTGCGACCAATTAAACGCTTTGCAGAAATTACCGTATTTTGTGGGTCAAGGCTCGCTTTCGCTAAAGCTTGACGACCAACAAGTTGATTTTCTGCTTGAAAATGCACCACAGAAGGCGTGAGCGCTTGTTCTTGCTCATCTAATAAAATTTCAGCACTGCCATTACGAACTGTGGCTAGCAACGAATTTGTTGTTCCTAAATCGATCCCCACCGCTAATTTTTGCTCATGAGGTGCTGCGGTTTGTCCTGGTTCAGCAATTTGAAGAAGGGCCATAACTCTTTCCTTAATTTAAAATTAAAATTCTGTTAGTTTTTCATCAACACGTTCAATTTCTTGTTCTAATTTTTGAATAAAACGTAATTGATCAGTAAATTTTTTTGCCTGTTCCCAATCTTGTTTTTCTAACTTTTCCGCTAAATTTTGCATAATGCTTTGATTTTGAAGTTGAATTTTAGCTGAAAAGGCATCTAATGCGCTTAAATCTTGCTGTTCTTCAATGCCTTCTAATTCTTCGCGCCATTGCATTTGTTGCATTAAAAATGCAACATCGTGATTGCTTTTCATTTGCTGATTTTCACCTAAATGCAACTGAATAATGCTTTCTGCGCGCAAAACAGGATGACTTAATTGTTGCCATGCATCATTAATTTGTGTGGATTTTTGCATAGCCATTCGTTGTTCTTGTTCGCTTTTATGTGCAAAATTATCGGGATGAAGTTGTTTTTGTAAGGCGAGATAACGTAATTTTAATTGCGTTAAATCAATAGAAAAGGTTACAGGCAACTCAAATAAAGCGAAAGGATTGTGCATATTTTGCTCCAAACTTAGGGTAAAAAAATGAAAATAAATTTCATCTTGAATGTTGAATACATTTTTTCGGTGCGAGAACCTTAAACGTTAAAGCTTTCCCCACATCCGCATTGGTCGGTAACATTCGGATTGGTGAATTTAAACCCTTCATTTAAGCCTTCTTTGACAAAGTCTAACTGCGTGCCATCAAGATAAACTAAACTTTTTTCATCTACGATAATTTTCACGCCATCTTGGCTAAATACATGGTCATCGGCATTGATTTCATCAACAAATTCCAATACATACGCTAAACCGCTACAACCTGAGGTTTTAATTCCTAATCGCACGCCAATGCCTTTGCCACGTTTGGCTAAAAAGGTTTGCACACGTTCTACGGCACTTAAAGATAAAGTAATGGCCATTTTTTTTCCTTAAATTCTGTCAATAAAAAATAAAGTGCAGAAAATCCCGCACTTTATATTCATAAATTACGCTTTCGCTTTTTTTGCTTTGTAATCGGCAATAGCCGCTTTAATTGCATCTTCCGCTAAAATTGAGCAGTGAATTTTTACTGGTGGTAATTCTAATTCTTCTGCAATTTCACTATTTTTAATCGCTTGAGCTTCATCTAAAGTTTTACCTTTGACCCATTCGGTCACTAAGGAACTGGATGCAATCGCACTGCCACAACCATAGGTTTTAAATTTTGCATCTTCAATAATGCCGTCTTCGTCTACTTTAATTTGTAACTGCATAACATCACCACAAGCTGGCGCGCCAACCATGCCACTTCCGACATTTTCATCTTTTTTATCAAAAGCGCCCACATTGCGTGGATTTTCATAATGATCAATGACTTTTTCACTATATGCCATTTTTATTTTCCTCTTAAAATCTTAATGGGCAGACCATTCAATGGTGTTTAAATCAATCCCTTCTTTGTACATATCCCAAAGGGGTGATAATTCACGTAATTTTGCCACGGCATTTTTAACTAATTCAATGGTGTAATCAATTTCTTCTTCGGTGGTGTAGCGTCCGACGGTAAAACGAATCGAGCTATGTGCTAATTCATCATTTAAGCCTAAAGCGCGTAATACATAAGAAGGTTCTAAACTTGCAGAAGTACAAGCAGAGCCTGATGAAACGGCAATATCGCGTAAAGCCATCATTAAACTTTCGCCTTCTACATAGTTAAAGCTCATATTTAAATTCGTCGCTACGCGATGTTCCATTGAACCGTTCACATAGGTTTCTTCAATATCTTTTAAGCCATTGTAAAGACGATCGCGTAAAGCTTTTAAGCGTGGCATTTCTTCCGCCATTTCGTTTTTACAAATTTCATAAGCCTCACCCATACCTACAATTTGATGGACAGGTAATGTGCCTGAACGCATACCACGTTCATGCCCGCCACCGTGCATAATCGCTTCTAAGCGCACGCGTGGTTTACGGCGTACATATAAAGCCCCAATCCCTTTTGGCCCGTAAAGTTTATGGCTCGACATAGACATTAAATCCACTTTTAAATGTTTCAAATCAATCGGTAATTTACCCACAGATTGCGTTGCATCTACATGGAAAATAATTTTGCGTGCGCGACAAAGTTCACCAATTTTTTCAATATCTTGCACTACGCCAATTTCATTATTAACGTGCATAATTGAAACTAAAATCGTATCTTCACGCATTGCGTCTTCTAATTTTTTTAAATCAATTAAACCATCTTTTTCAGGCGCTAAATAAGTCACCTCAAAACCTTCACGTTCTAATTGACGACAAGTATCTAGCACAGCTTTATGTTCTGTTTTGCAGGTAATAATATGTTTACCTTTGCTTTGATAAAAATGGGCGACACCTTTAATCGCTAAGTTATCCGCTTCCGTTGCACCAGAGGTAAAAACGATTTCACGGCTGTCTGCGCCAATTAAATCGGCGACTTGATTACGCGCAATATCTACCGCTTCTTCTGCTTGCCAACCGAAACGATGGGAACGGCTAGCTGGGTTACCAAAGGTGCCTCCTTTGGTCATAAATTTCATCATTTTTTCAGCGACACGTTCGTCCACAGGACAAGTGGCGGCGTAATCTAAATAAATAGGTAATTGCATTCTTCACTCCTAAAACGCGAATGCGCTCTATGCTTGTTTAATATTTAATTTTTGTGATTTTTTCTTGGCGTGTTTTTCAACTAAACTCGCTAACGTTATGTCATATAAAAAGTTTTCAATGCGCTGACTTAACTCTTCCCATAAAGCATGGGTTAAACATTGAATTCCACCTTTACAATTTCCACTGCCTAAACATTTTGTGGCTTGAATGTTTTCATTCACCGCATTAATTATCATACCAACGGAAATTTCTTCAGGCGGTAAATTCAATTTATATCCACCGCCAGGGCCTCGCACACTTGCCACAATGCCATGTTTACGTAATTTGGAAAAAAGTTGCTCTAAATAAGAAAGGGAAATTTTCTGCCGTTCAGAAATTTCAGCCAAACTTACCGCTTGCTCTTGTGCGTTTAAAGCAATATCTAAAGTGGCGGTTACTGCATAACGACCTTTAGAGGTTAATTTCATGGTTATATCCTTCGTTCAGCGTCCGTTTTTTTTAACTCGCCTATCATACATTTCCGACTAAATTAGTCAATTATTATTGCGCTTTCAGCCCTTTTTTTACGGCGCTTAACATACCGCACAATAAATTTAATTCACTTTTTTCTAATTCCGCACGCTGATACAAATGTTGTAACTTTTGCATCACCGCCTCATTTTTAATAAAACCTAATTCTTGATAAAGCGTTTCTGTTTCTTGGAAAAAATAAGCCAGCTCGCAAGCTTTAGGTAAGGTCTTACTTTTTTTCGGCGCGAAGGCCTTTTCCGCTTGCGTTTTTTCCGCTAAAGCTAAGTAGTTTTGACGCAATTCATAACTGACTAATTGCACCGCCATAGCTAAATTCAACGAGCTATATTCTGGATTGGTCGGCACATGTAAGTGATAACGACATTGCAAAAGTTCTTCATTGGTTAAACCTACGCGTTCACGCCCAAAAACAATCGCCACTTTTGCCGTTGGATTTTGTTGCAAATAAGTTGTGACTTTTTCCGCGCTTTGACGAGGCGTCACTAAACTATTTTGCAAATGACGTAAGCGTGCGCTCGTGCCAATCACTAATTCACAGTCCGCGATGGCTTGAGCGAAAGTAGAAAAAATTTCTGCCTGTTTCACGACATCTTCAGCACCGGCGGAAAGTGCTAAAGCCTGCGCATCGCGTTCACATTTTGGTGCGACCAAACGTAAGTTGGAAAGCCCCATCGTTTTCATTGCACGCGCTGCCGATCCAATATTCCCGCTGTGTGTGGTTTCTACTAAAATAATTTGAATTTGTTGTAACATGGTTTTCTACCTAAAATGAATGGGCGAAATTGTAGCACAATATCCTTAAAAATAACTCAAGAATTTCAACTCGCGCCGAATTTTTGCCTCATGAATTTCGCATTGATTTTCCCTTGTTTTTTGTTCTTTTGTGAAAAATTTTGCGGTATGATATGGACGATTTTTTTACCACAAAGAAGGAAAATAACATGACTATTCAAATTAATGATCCAAAAGAAATCGCTCAGTTTATTGATCACACTGCTTTAACTGCAGAAAAAACCGAACAAGACATCATTAAACTTTGTGATGAAGCCAAAGCGCACCATTTTTGGTCAGTTTGTATTAACCCTGCCTTCATTCCTCTTGCTAAACAACACCTTGCGGATTCTGACGTGAAAATCTGTACTGTAATTGGTTTCCCACTTGGTGCAACTTTAGCGAAAGCGAAAGCTTTTGAAGCGCAAGAAGCGATTAAAGAAGGGGCAGAAGAAGTCGATATGGTTATTAACGTTGGATTTATTAAATCTAACAAATGGGATGCCGTAAAAGACGATATCAAACAAGTTTTTGACGCATGCCAAGGTAAAACTTTAAAAGTTATCTTAGAAACTTGCCTTTTAAGCAAAGAAGAAATTGTGAAAGCTTGCGAAATTTGTAAAGAAGTGGGCGTTGCTTTCGTGAAAACCTCTACAGGCTTTAATAAAGGCGGTGCAACCGTTGAAGATATTACTTTAATGCGTAAAACAGTCGGTCCAGATATGGGCGTTAAAGCATCTGGCGGTATTCGTGATACGGAAACAGCAAAAGCAATGTTAAGTGCAGGCGCTAACCGTATTGGTGCAAGCGCTGGTATTTCTATTATCGCAGGCAAACCTGCTGCGGGTAACGGCTACTAATTAAATACCCACTCGCGCCGAAAAAAATTACCCTTTTTTCGGCGCAAACCACATTCAAAATTTCCCTTATTTTTTACACTGTCAGGAGATTTCCTATGTTAAAAAATATCTATTTTGTTTCTCGTGCTTACTGTGGCGATGCGAAAAATTTTCAACTGATTGAACGCTTAACACAACTTTGTCACAAACGCGGTTTAATTGTGGTTCCTATTTTAGAAGAAGCTCAGTTAGTCATCGTTTTAGCGGAAAATTTAGAGCCAAACGAGGCTTACAAGGGCAAGAAGGTTTTTGTTGTCGAGCCAGCTTTGGCCTTTAATGATCCAGAGGGGACATTAGAAAAAGCCTTAAAAGAAAATAAACCTTACGAAAATTGATAAAATCACTAAGTTGGTCCTATGCTAAACACAAAAAAAATTCTGCTCTTAACAAATGAGCAAAACTCTGCCTTAATTGAAAAAATCTCCGCCTATATGCAAGCGCAAGGTTGGCAATATCAAATCGCTACCTCTGCCCAAGATTTTTCCCAACAAGAGATTGCTCAAGCAGATTTTATTTTATTGTTTAGTGATACAAAAAATGCTGATAATCAATCACTTAGCCCAATCAAAGGCAAAGTGTGTTATCGTCTTGAAAAAAAACAGGAATCTTTGCCCATCGCGGAAATTTTTGACCTTGCCTTTGCTCAAGGGGAAATTTTTACAGGCGGAGCGACCACGTCCTTTGCCTGCCCTGAAGAAGATACCCATCTTGGTAAATGTGCCGTTAAAAAAGGCGCACACCGCACGGCAATTATCGTAAGCATTTTGATTTTATTTGTTTTTTTAATAGGTTATTTTTATTAGTTCACCTTTATAAAGACCGCATTTTTATGTGGTCTTTTATTCCCGAGCGCAAGGAGTTCACATGCCTGAATACAATAAATTTAAAATTGAATGGGATTGCCGTCGTGGCATGTTGGAATTAGATAATGTTATTATGCCGTTCTTTCGTCAATATTTTGATGAGTTAAATACTGAGCAAAAAGACACTTTTTTACGCTTACTTGCGTGCAGTGATTTACAACTTTTTTCTTGGTTTTTCAATAACAAAACCGCTGACGATGCGCAATTACAACAAATGGTCAAATTAATTCAAGGCAAAATTAACGGGTAACTTGTTATAAATTTTGAACTTTTTGCATGAATAATCGTCTAACACCGCAAGCACTGGCCTTTTTTCGGTGTCAGATTTGTAAAAATAAGAGGTAATATGGCTGAAAAGCTAACAGATCAGGCATTAGTAGAAAGGGTACAACTTGGGGATAAAAAGGCCTTTAATTTACTTGTCGCTCGCTATCAAAATAAAATTGCAGGCTTGCTTACACGCTATATTCATAGCAATGATATAGCTGATGTGGCGCAAGAAACCTTTATTAAAGCTTATCGTTCCATACATACATTTCGTGGCGATAGTGCTTTTTATACTTGGCTTTATCGCATTGCAGTGAATACGGCAAAAAATTACTTAACCTCGCAAAATCGCCGTCCACCGAGTGAAGATATTTTGGCAGAAGATGCTGAAAATCATCAATCTGGTTCTCCACTGCGTGATATGGCAAGTCCCGAAAATGAAGTGCTGTCTAAAGAATTGAAACACTTAGTTTTTGACACCATTGCAAATATGCAAGATGAGCTAAAAACCGCTATTACTTTGCGAGAATTAGACGGGCTAAGTTATGAAGAAATTGCGAGTGTAATGAATTGTCCCGTAGGCACTGTTCGTTCCCGTATATTTCGCGCACGAGAAATTATCGAAAATAAAATTTCTCCCTTACTTCAACGTTAAATTTCCTTCTATCGGGAGTGAATTATGCAAAAAGTATCGCTTTCAGCCTTTATGGATGGCGAAGAACTTAGCAACCATTTTATGCAAAAATTGGAACAAGATGAAAATTTGCAAAAAAGTTGGCAAAATTATCATTTAATCCGTTCTGTTATGCGTGAAGAATCAGAGGTATTTTTAGGCGCTGATTTTACCCAAAATCTTGCCGATGCCATTGAAAATGAACCGCAAGTGACACTTGTTGAACAACCTCGCATGCAAGAAATGCAAGAAGAAACTCGCCCTTCTTTCTGGCATAAATTAAAAGGTCATTTTGTGCCACTCGTGCAACTTGGTGTTGCCGCAAGCGTTTGTTTTGTTGCTGTTTTAGGGGTGCAAAATTACAACAAAAAAGCGGCTGTCAGCGAATTACCTGTGCTACAAACTTTGCCGTTTAATCAATCTGTACAAGATGTAAGCTACACAGTGCCGAATCAAATTGTTGTGACACCAGAGCAAGTGCAACAAAAAAATCAACGCATTGGGGATATGATGCAACATTATGAATTACAACGCCGTTTATATTCTGGCGCAGAAAACTTGCAACCCTAGCCTAAAATCATCAAAATAACGCCACACTTTTGTGTGGTGTTTTTTTAGGAGTAAATTATGTGGAATCTTTCTTGGCAAAAATCATTGCTTTTTTTTCCTTTGTTGTGGACAACCTTAGCCCACGCAAACGAAACAGCAACGGAAAATAACCCCACGCCTCAAGAATTATTACAACAAATGCAAAAGGCGCAAGATTATGAAAATTATCGCATTTCCTTTGTTAACCTTACTGCAGAAGAGGTGGAATCTCTGCGTTATTATCATGCCTTTGCTCAATCCACTGCCTATGCGCAATTAGCCACCTTAGACGGCCCGCAACAAGAAATCATTCAACGTGGTGATATTATTAGTTATTTTGCTCCGAATGCTCAGCCCTTTTCCTTACCTGGCCTGCATATTGTTGATAAATTTCCTAATATTTTACGCGCAGATCTCGCAAAAGTAAGTCAAAATTACGATATTGTGCCAATGGGGTTAAATCGCATTGCAGATCGCCTCGTGCAAAGTTTTCATATTCTGCCTAAAGATGGCTTACGTTATCAACTCGCAGTTTTTTTAGATATCCAAACTCATTTGCTTTTACGTCGTGATGTTTTAGATCGCCAAGGCAATTTATTACAACAATTTCGTGTGGTAAATATTGCGCCCTTCTCGCAAGAGAAAGAGTTTATTCAGGCTTTAACTGAACTCAAATTACCCCCTTTACTCCCCGATGCGGAACATGAAAAAAACACTCTCGCGCCGAAAAATAATAGCTTCAGCTGGCAACCTGCTTGGTTACCCAAAGGCTTTAAATTAATTCATTCTCGCTTGCACGAAAGTCAAGGCAGTGTTGTTGAAAGCCAATTTTATAGCGATGGTTTGTTCTCTTTTACTTTAAATCGCGCACCAAGTATTATTCAAAATGCCCCAGAAAAAAGTTGGAATAAAGGGATGCTGACCCTTTATACCCAAACGCGTGGCAACGTGGATTTCACTTGTATCGGCCAAATTCCAAGCACCACGGCGAAACGCATTATTGAAGAAATTAAAGATCATTAATTGAGAACTCATCATGTTAAAAGAACAAGGCATTGTTATTGCCTATCATCAAGGTATCGCCACAATAAAATGTCAGCGTCAAGGCGGATGTAGCACTTGTACCGCAAAAAACAGTTGCGGTAGTGCCGTATTGGCGGAATTAACTGGGGAAAAAAATTTAAAAGGCAGTCACGTTTTCCAAATTCCTTCTTTAATGCCATTACAAATTGGCCAAAGAGTGGAAATTGGCTTGCCGGAAAAAGTTTTCTTATTAACAAGCGTTTTATTATATGCCGTGCCTTTATGCGCATTGTTAATCAGTACGTTATTAAGCTCATTGCTCTTTCAACAAGAGCTTATTTGTGCCTTATTTATTTTTCTTTGTACCGGCCTTTCTTTTGGGCTTGTGCGTATTTTAAGTAAAAAAATAGAACGTCACCCAAACTATCAAGCCGTTTTATTACGTATTTTTTAAGGATTTTTATGCAAACTCTTCCACTTCTTGGTATTACAGGTTACAGCGGTAGCGGAAAAACCACTTTATTAGAAAAATTATTACCTGAATTGCAAAAATTAGGATTGCGTGTCGCCGTTATTAAACATAGCCACCACAAAGCACAAATTGATAAACCAGGGAAAGACAGCTGGCGCATGAAAGAAGCGGGCGCAACACAAGTTGCTTTAGCCAGTGATGAGCGTTGGGCGCTTATGACCGAAACCAAAACGCCCGTTAGTTTGGCTTATCTTGCTTTACAATTTAATCCACAAGAAAGCGATTTAATTTTAGTGGAAGGCTTTAAACACGAACCTATTCAAAAAATTTTGTTACATCGCCAAGAAATGACGAAACCCTTAGCCGAGCAAGATGAATTTACTTTAGCTTTAGCCACAAATTATCCTGTGCAAAGCACATTACCTTGTTTGAATATTGACTGTCCTCGCGAAATTGCGCAATTTATTGCCCAATGGCTAGAAACGAAAAGAGCAAAATAATGTTAAGTTGGCTAAGAGAAAAACTAAACTATTTTTCGGCGCGAGAGAATCATCTTACGCCGAATCCTTTTGATTTTTCTCTTTCCTATGTAGGTTTAGCTTGGATTGCCGCTTTGGCTTTTTTTATGCAAACCTTAGATGCGACGATTTTAAATACCGCCTTGCCGGCTATTTCTAAAAGTTTGCATGCTTCCCCTTTAAATATGCAATTAGCCATTATTGGCTATGCGCTGAGCGTCGCCCTTTTTATTCCATTAAGTGGTTGGTTGGCGGATAAGTTTGGCAGTTTACAAGTTTTCCGTGCGAGTGTTTCTGTTTTTGTGCTAGGTTCTATTGGTTGTGCCTGCGCCCATTCCTTAAATATGCTGATTTTATTTCGCATTATACAAGGGTTTGGCGGAGCCTTGATGATGCCTGTGGTACGCCTTACTATGATTCAAGCCGTGCCTAAAAAACAATTGATTTACGCTTGGAATTTATCTGCCGTCGCAGGTTTACTCGGCCCAATTTTAGGCCCGATTTTGGGTGGTTGGTTAGTCACTTATGCCACTTGGCATTGGATTTTCTTAATCAATATTCCTATTGGACTTTTGGGTATTTTCGCCTCAAGTCGTTATATGCCAAACTTAATGAGAGAAACGGGAAAACTGGATATTTGGGGCTTTATTTTATTTGCCGGTGGTTTAGTTGGCGTAACGCTCGGCTTAGATTTAATTGCAGAAAATATGCTTCCTTTCGCTTGGTGTTTTATTCTCTTTTTCGCAGGCTTACTCTTTTTCCTCGCCTATTATCGCCATGCAAAAAAACATCTCTTCCCGTTGTTATCTTTGCAGGTTTTCCATATTCGCACCTTCCGTTTGGGATTAACGGTGAATTTATTTGTGCGTTTATGCGCCTCAAGCGTCCCTTTTTTATTGCCTTTAATGTTTCAAGTGGCTTTTGGTTACAGCGCCGATAGCGTAGGTTGGCTGATGGCACCCATTGCGTTAAGTTCCATTGCTGTAAAAAGCATCGTCACGCCAATTTTACGCCGTTTCGGCTATCGCACGACTCTGATTTATAGCGCTATCGCTATTATGCTCATTGTGGCTACGATGGGATTTTTAAAAGAAACCACACCAATTTTTTGGATCGTAAGTCTTTTTTGTGCTTATGGTGCTTGTATGTCCATTTTATTTACCGCCATTAACACGTTAACTGTGAGCGATTTGGAACAACATTCCGCCAGCACAGGTTCAACGTTACTGAGCGTAACTCAACAAATGGGTATTGGGATTGGGATTGCTGTCGCTTCTTTAATTTTAGCCAGTTACCGCCATATGCTGATGCCTACTGATTTCGAACTGTCACTTTTACGACAAGCTTTTCATTACACTTTCTTTACGACAAGTTTGTTTGGCTTATGTTTACTTTGGGGCGTGTTAAAACTACAAGAAAGTGATGGGAAACACCTAATTTAAACGCTTACCTCTTTTTACCTCTTTCTACAAAGCAAGAAGTAAGCGTAATTTAAAATCTTTTAAGCGAAATTTTTCCATAAGGAAAAGCCTAAGGCTGTACAAGCTAAGCCACCTATAAGATGTAAGGCGATAATTTCAAAGCCCATTAACCATTTTTCACTACTAAAATATTCAAAAACTTCAGCGGAAAAAGAAGAAAAAGTCGTTAAACTTCCTAAAAAACCCGTCACTAATAAAAGTTTCCATTCAGGTTCAATAGAAGGGAAATGAGCAAAAATGGCTAATAATAAACCAATTAAAAAACAGCCTAAATAATTTGCAATCAACGTTCCCAAAGCAAGGCTTGAAACGAGAGGATTTAAAAATAAACTGATTAAATAACGTAATGTTGCCCCGAAGGCCGCACCTAAACTAACTAAACCAATGGATTGTAATATCGCCATATTTTGTTCCTTAATTTACATTAACTCAGCTAAATAATGGGCGACAGCTTGTTCAGCATTAGTTGCAATTTGCGTTAAAGTTGGACAAATAGCCACTAAGCGCGGATCGGCATTACCCATAATTAAGCCTGTTTTCACTTCTGTAAGCATTTCCACATCATTTAAACCATCACCAAAAGCAAGGGCATTTTTCAACGCCTTTTCCCCTACAATTTGCGCTAAAGTATCGGCTTTAGATACGCCTTTATTCATAATTTCCAAGCACCAAGGCGCAGAATAAGTATATTTCACTTTATCGCCAAATTGGCTCGCCACGCGCTCTTCGATCGGTTTTAATGCTTCAGCATCATCTGCAAGGAAAAACACTTTTTCCACGCCATGAAAAGTATGTTGAGCAAAATTTGCTACGCGATAGGTAAAACCTGACATTTTATGAAAATCTGCTACCGACGGCACATCTACGTTAATAAACCAGCCGTTTTCTTCATAAGTATTAACGCAGACTTTACTTTCATCAAAGGCTAAATTCGTTAAGCCGTATGCCACATCATTAGGCAAAGGATTGGCATAAACCATTTCGCCAGCACCGTTATGCACTTTCGCGCCATTGGAAGTAATAATAAAAAAATCTTTTAAACCCGTATGTTGAAAAATACCGCGTACATCATCATAAGGGCGTCCTGTTGCCACTAAAAATTGAACACCTTGCGCCGTTAATTTTTGCAGTGTTTGAATGGTAAATTCACCGAGTTGATGATCGGGCATTAACAACGTGCCGTCTAAATCTGAAATGACCGTAGAATAAGGAAAAGTTTGCATAAAAAACCTTAATTAAAAAAAATAAAGTTTATTTTAACCATTTTTAATCGAAATTTATTAGAATTTTTGCCCTTTCCCTTGGATTTTTAAAGTTGCAAAAAAAAACCCTGCATAAGCAGGGCTTTTTTCGACAAAAAAATTATTTTTTTGTACCAAGGATGCTGAAACGTTTGTTGAAACGTT
The DNA here is from genome assembly GCA_020026115.1 of Actinobacillus sp. Classification (GTDB taxonomy): domain Bacteria; phylum Pseudomonadota; class Gammaproteobacteria; order Enterobacterales; family Pasteurellaceae; genus Actinobacillus_C. The sequence goes on from JAHHQY010000005.1 coordinate 33,721, forward strand.
CAACACGACCACCAGTATCAACAACACGTTGTTTACCAGTGTAGAATGGGTGGCATTTACCACACACGTCTAAGTTTAAATCTTTACCCACAGTAGAGCGAGTTTTGATTACGTTACCGCAAGAACAAGTTGCAGTAATTTCTTTATATTCTGGATGAATACCTTGTTTCATAGAAAACCTCTAAAGAAGCCACTCCGCTCTCTAAAACTGAATTTAGCACCGAGTGTAGTTAATATTACGCCTTTCGGCAATTTCAAAGACGCTAAATTATACCGAATTACGCTCGGGTTGCAAGATCTTATTTTATACAACTGCGCTTTTTTCACCCAAGGGTCAAATCCTTTTTTTCGGTGCGAAGTGAAAAATAAAAGAAAAAAAACCTTCGCAAAAGCGAAGGTTTTCCATAAGAAAAAATTAGTCGTCTAAGAAACTACGTAAGGTTTCACTACGGCTTGGGTGACGCAATTTGCGTAAGGCTTTCGCTTCAATTTGACGAATACGTTCACGCGTTACATCAAACTGTTTACCCACTTCTTCTAAGGTGTGATCGGTGTTCATATCAATACCAAAACGCATACGCAATACTTTTGCTTCACGCGCAGTTAAACCTTCTAAAACATCATTCGTCGCAATTTTTAAACTTTGCGCCGTAGCGGAATCTAAAGGTAAAGCTAAGTTGGTATCTTCAATAAAATCACCTAAATGTGAATCATCGTCATCACCAATTGGGGTTTCCATAGAAATTGGTTCTTTAGCAATTTTCAATACTTTACGAATTTTTTCTTCAGGTATGCCCATACGTTCAGCTAATTCTTCAGGCGTTGCTTCACGACCCATTTCTTGTAAACATTGACGTGAAATACGATTTAATTTGTTAATCGTTTCAATCATATGAACAGGAATTCGAATGGTTCGAGCTTGATCGGCAATAGAACGCGTAATCGCTTGACGAATCCACCAAGTTGCATAAGTCGAGAATTTATAACCGCGACGGTATTCAAATTTATCTACCGCCTTCATTAAACCAATATTCCCTTCTTGAATTAAGTCTAGGAATTGTAAACCGCGGTTTGTGTATTTTTTCGCAATGGATATCACCAAACGTAAGTTCGCTTCCACCATATCTTTTTTCGCTCGACGAGCTTTTAATTCACCTTGCGAAACTTTATTACAAATTTCATGTAATTGTTCGATGGTTAAGCCGGTTTCTTCTTCAATGGCGGCTAAATTAGCAATATGTTGACGAATGGCTTCTTCATATTTTGCTAAACGTTCTGCCCAAGGTTTTTTCACTTTTAAAGCTTTATCAAGCCATGCAGGATTGCTTCCTTTATTTTTAAAGCGTTCAATGAAATCTTCTTTTGGCATTTTAGCGTTATCTACGGCATAAACTAAAATTTGACGTTCTTCTTGGCGAACGCGTTTTGACATAGCTCGCATTTCATCAATTAAACGATCAAACTGTTTTGCCACTAAACGGAATTGAATGAAAATATCCGATAAGGCTTGAATTTGGTCTTTCGCAGCTTTACGAGAACGGCCATGTTTTTCAATCGCTTTAGCTGTTTTTTCACATTGCGCTTTTAATTCTGTAAATTTTTCTCGTGCAAATTCTGGGTCAATGCTGTTGTCATTGGTATCATCACTTGCATCATCTTCACTACTTTCTTCATCCTCTTCATCATCGACATCAACATCGCTTTCTTTTTTCTTTTTAATTGTTGGCACGACTTCGTCGTCTTCGTCGAGTAATGGATCTTCCTCTTCTTCCACTTCATTTGCAGCGGCTTCAATTTCTGCATTTAAATCCACAAAACCTGTGATTAAATCCGCTAAACGCATTCCGCCTTCTTCAACTAAATCAAATTGGGCAATAAATGGCATTAAAACGGCAGGGTAAGCGGCAACCGCACTTTGAACTTCAACGATACCTTCTTCAATGCGTTTCGCAATGCTAATTTCGCCATCGCGAGTAAGTAGGTCAACACTTCCCATTTCACGCATATACATACGCACAGGGTCGGTTGTACGACCTAATTCCGCTTCTACCGTAGAAAGCACTTGTGTTGCTTCTTCTACCGCATCATCGTCTGCATTGTTAGAAACATTTTCATTTAAGATTAAATCATCCGCATCCGGTGCAGCTTCTAAAACCTGAATACCCATATCGTTAATCATTTGAATAATGTCTTCGATTTGGTCAGCGTCTAAAAGCTCACTTGGCAGATGGTCATTGACTTCCGCATAGGTTAAGTAGCCTTGCTCTTTACCTTGTGCGATTAAAAGTTTTAATTGAGATTGCTGGGTTTGTTCCATATAAAATTTGCCTCAAAAGAAGAATGTTGCAGTGAAACACAAAACCTTGGGAGTGTATCACTGTTAAATAAGTTTCACTATTTATATTTTGGTTTTAACTGGATAAGTTGCGCTAATTCAAGTTTCTCTTGCTCTTCCAAACCATTTGCCCGGTCTTTGGCAATTAAAATCGCAATACGCTGAGCGATATATTTGTCATATAAAAAAATTAAATTGTCTTTAAATGTTTTTGCGTAATCTTTTTCCTGCACAAGGTGATCCCACAGCGCTAACTTTTCAAGAGCGGCTAATTCTTTCGTATCACGCCAATGCTCTAAAATTTGCCCCGTATTCACGCCCACTTGTTCAAAACAAAGTCGCGCTATTTGTGCAAATAAAGCATAACCTGGCTCTTGAAATTCCTCTTCTGGCGGTAAATACAATTCCCCTTCGGTTAAGGGAATTTCTTTCACTAAAGTAGGCTCTTGTAAAAGTAAGGCAATCAGCATACGCATCGGCGTAAAGCGAACTTTTAAAGGCGCTTTAGACGCTTGAGGTTTACTTTGTTGCTGATATAAATTCTGTAAAAAACTGCGATCCCAAATACCTAAAAGACTTTGCAAAGTCGTAAGCAAGGTGTTACGTAATCCTTCCCCTGGAATTTGAGTAATTAGGGGCATCGCTAATGTAATCAGCTTTAATTTTCCTTCTTCGCTCGAAAAATCAACTTGCGGTTTTAAATGTGCAAAGAAAAAATCGCTAAAAGATTGCGCGTCATTTAAATAGCTTTCAAAGGCTTCTTTACCTTGTTTACGAATAAAACTATCTGGGTCTTCGCCGTCCGGTAAGAAAATAAATTTAATTTGTCGTCCATCTTCTAAAAGAGGCAAAACATTTTCTAAAGCTCGCCAAGCCGCTTGACGTCCCGCTCTATCGGCATCATAACAACAGACAATTTGCTCTGTGGCGCGAAAAGCTAATTTCAGCTGTTCGGGCGTTGTTGCCGTTCCTAAACTTGCGACGGCATAATCCACACCATATTGAGCCAGTGCAACCACGTCCATATAGCCTTCAACGACCAAAATTTTCTCTAACTCATCTTTTTGCTGTGTCGCTTCGTACAAACCGTATAATTCATTCCCTTTATGGTATGTTACGGTTTCTGGTGAGTTTAAATATTTCGGTTTTTCATCGTTAAGCACTCGACCGCCAAAGGCAATCGTACGTCCACGTCTATCGCGAATAGGGAACATAATCCGTTGTCGAAAACGGTCATAAACATCACCGCGATCATTTTGCGTCAACATACCTAACTGTAAAAGTTGCTGTTGGATTTCAGGTTTCGCGCCGAAATATTGGCTGAGATTTTGAAAACCTTGTGGCGCATAACCAATTTGAAAACGCTGAATAATTTCAGAAGATAATCCGCGATTAAGCAAATATTGCGTCGCTTGCGCATCTTGTGGCAAAAGCTTTGCGTAATATTCGGCAATATGTTGCATAAAAGCGTATAAATCCCGCTTTTGTTGCCCTTGAATGCTTGGCTCTCGCGCCGAAAAATTTGATTTTTCATAAGGCACATCTAAACCAAGACTATTGGCTAATTCTTCAATAGACTCAACAAAATCAAGTTTGTCATACTCCATTAAAAATGTAATGGCATTACCTTTTGCATGACAACCAAAGCAATAATAAAACTGTTTTTTCGGACTAACGGTAAAAGACGGGGTTTTTTCGTGATGAAAAGGACAACAAGCTTCGTATTCACGGCCTTTTTTCTTCAGCTTGACTCGACTGTTGATGACATCAACAATGTCAGTTTTTGCAAGAAGATCGTCAATAAACGAACGTGGAATACTGCCGGCCATTGGAGCGTACCTTTTTATTTTAGCTAAAAAATCATAATCACGCTGGCTTTAAGCCTGTGACGAAGAATAAAAAACGCCTAGTTTTTATACGACAAAACCGTGATACCTAAAAGTACCACGGCTTGTGTAACTCGGATTACTAAAAAAGCAAAAGCTTTTAATTAGTATAAACGTGTATTGCGTGCATTTTCACGAGCAACACGTTTTGCATGACGTTTTTTACGAGTTGCGTTTTCACGTTTACGAATTGTAGTTGGTTTTTCGTAAAACTCACGGGAGCGAACTTCCGCTAAGATTCCTGCTTTTTCGCAAGAACGTTTAAAACGACGTAATGCTACGTCAAAAGATTCGTTTTCACGTACTTTAATTACTGGCATAAGCCATCACCTCAATAGATATTTTGCAAAATTTATGTTTATTTCAATAACCACCAATAAAAAGATGTATTGACAGTTAAATAAGGGTCGCAATTTTAATCTACTTTTATCGGAAAAGCAAAACAAACTTTGATCTTTTTTCGCTCAATAGCTTCTTATTTGCTAAAAAAAGAGTAGAAAATTTTTTATACTTGTCCAAATTTCATACAATCCCTCTACTTTTTTCTGAAAATTTGTCCAAAACCATACAATTCCGCCTACGTTTTTCTGAAAATTTGTCCAAATTGTCCAATTTAGAGCAAAAACAAGGTAAAATCTGCGCCACTTTTTTACACACAGAATTTATTTATAGAGCATCAATATGCGTATTCTCGGCATTGAAACATCTTGCGACGAAACAGGTGTCGCTATTTATGATGAAGAAAAAGGCTTAATCGCCAACCAACTTTACACCCAAATCGCCCTACATGCTGATTACGGCGGGGTAGTTCCAGAATTAGCCTCTCGCGACCACATTCGCAAAACGGCCCCATTGATTAAAGCCGCTTTAGCTGAAGCGAATTTAACGCCCAAAGATATTGACGGCATTGCCTATACCGCAGGCCCAGGTCTTGTTGGCGCCTTATTAGTCGGCTCAACTGTGGCGCGTTCACTGGCTTATGCGTGGAATATTCCCGCCGTTGGCGTACATCATATGGAAGGACATTTATTAGCCCCAATGCTTGAAGAGCATAAACCTAATTTTCCTTTTATCGCTTTATTGGTTTCTGGCGGGCATACGCAATTAGTGCGCGTTGATGGCGTAGGACAATATGAAATTTTAGGCGAAAGCATTGATGATGCTGCAGGCGAAGCTTTTGATAAAACAGCTAAATTATTAGGTTTGGATTACCCAGGTGGCGCCGCACTTTCACGTTTAGCAGAAAAAGGCCAAAAAGACCGCTTCCGTTTTCCGCGCCCAATGACCGATCGCCCTGGCTTAGATTTTAGCTTCTCTGGCTTAAAAACCTTTGCTGCCAATACCGTCAACCAAGTTTTAGCCGAAGAAGGTACGTTAAGCGAACAAAGCAAATGTGATATTGCTTATGCTTTCCAAGATGCCGTTGTTGATACGATGATCATTAAATGTCGTCGCGCATTAAAACAAACGGGTTTAAAACGTGTGGTAATTGCAGGTGGCGTTAGCGCCAATAAAGCACTGCGCGCAGGTTTAGAAAATTTAATGCATGAATTTCATGGCGAAGTTTTTTATCCCGCCCCACAATTTTGCACGGATAACGGCGCAATGATTGCCTACATCGGTTTTTTACGTTTAAAAAATCAAGAACATTCACCGCTTGCCATTCAAGTTAAGCCACGTTGGCCTATGACCGAATTAAATGCCATCAAGGAGTTAAAATAATGGCAAAATTATATTTCTACTATTCCTCGATGAATGCAGGAAAATCGACCACGCTTTTACAGTCCGATTACAACTATCGCGAACGCAATATGCATACGCTCGTTTATACGGCCGCGATTGATGATCGTTTTGGCGTGGGAAAAGTAAGCTCGCGTATTGGTATTAGTCGAGATGCCCTACTTTTCACTAAAGATAGCGACTTATTTAGCGAAATTAACGCAAGTTGCGTCCAACAAGCGATTGATTGCATTTTAGTTGATGAAGCACAATTTCTTACCAAAGAACAAGTGCGCCAATTAAGTGATGTTGTCGATGACTTAGATATTCCCGTTTTATGTTATGGCTTGCGTAATGACTTCCAAGCAGAACTTTTTGAAGGCAGTCAATATTTACTCGCTTGGGCGGATAAATTAGTCGAACTTAAAACCATTTGTCACTGCGGACGCAAGGCGAATTTCGTTTTACGCTTAGATGAACACGGCGAAGCCATTAAAGACGGCGCTCAAATTCAAATTGGTGGCAACGAACGCTATTTATCTGTATGCCGTAAACATTACAAAGAAAAAATGCGCCAAGCTTAAAGGTGCGGAGAAAGCTATGGGGAAAAAAATTCAATTTTTCGGTGCGAGTGCTATTTTTATTTGCTTAGGACTTGGCGGATATTTATATCATCAAATTCAACAAGTACCGCAAATGGCTCTTAAGGTAAAAGAAGGGCAACTTTTTACCTTGCCGAAAAAAGCCAATAGCAAAACCTTAGCGACGCTTTTACAAAAAGAAAATTTCGTTGAAAATGCACAATTTTTGCCTTGGTATTTAAAGCTCAATCCACAGGAAAACCATTTAAAAGCAGGAACTTATTCTTTAGAAAATCTGCATAATGTGGGCGATTTATTAAAACGCCTTAATTCAGGCAAAGAAGTGCAATTCCAAGTGCAATTTTTAGAAGGCAGTCGCTTTGTTGATTGGCAAAAGAATTTACAAAAAGCCCAACATTTAAAGCGGACTTTACAAGGCAAAACAGAAGCTGAAATTTACCAAGCCTTGCAACTGCCAAAGGATAGCCCAAACCAAAAATTGGAAGGCTGGTTTTATCCTGACACTTACAGTTACACCTTAAATTCGAGCGACTTGGATTTATTAAAACGCGCCAGTCAACGTTTACAAAAAAGTTTACAACAAGCTTGGGCTTCTCGCGCCGAAAATTTGCCCTTAAAAAATGCTTATGAAATGTTAATTTTAGCCTCTATCGTGGAAAAGGAAACCAGCGACCGCGCCGAACAACCTATGGTCGCGTCCGTTTTTATTAACCGCTTACGCAAAGGTATGAAATTACAAACCGATCCAACGGTGATTTACGGTATGGGCGAAAAATATCAAGGTAATATTCAACGTAAGGACCTACAAACGCCCACCCCTTATAACACCTATGTGATCGAAGGCTTACCGCCTTCGCCTATCGCGATGGTGACCGATTCAGCCTTACAAGCCGTAGCGCATCCTGCGGAAAGTAAAAATTTATATTTTGTTGCGAATGGCTCTGGCGGACATCAATTTAGCCAAACCTTAGCCCAACATAATAAAGCGGTGCGCGAATATGTCCGTTGGTATCGCAAAAATATTCAAGGAAAAAAATAATGCAGGGAAAATTTATTGTTATTGAAGGTTTAGAAGGCGCGGGAAAAACAACCGCTCATGCCACTGTGGTGGAAACCTTAAAAGCCTGTGGCATTGAAAATGTTATCACAACGCGTGAACCAGGCGGTACACCGCTTGCAGAAAAATTACGCCTTTTAATTAAACATACCACCGAAGAAGTGGTTACCGACAAAGCCGAACTTTTAATGCTTTACGCAGCGCGCGTACAATTAGTCGAAAATGTTATTAAACCTGCGTTAAAAAAAGGAATTTGGGTTGTCGGTGATCGCCATGATTGGTCATCGCAAGCCTATCAAGGAAGCGGTCGCGGTTTGGATAAAAATTTAATGGCCACCTTACGCCAAGCGGTTTTAGGGGATTTCAAACCCGATTTCACTTTATATTTAGATATTGAGCCTGCCGTTGGTTTAGCGCGCGCACGCGGACGCGGTGAATTAGATCGTATCGAACAACAAGCTTTAGATTTCTTTTTGCGTACGCGCCAAGGCTATTTAACGCTGGCTCAAGCGGAAAAAAATTGTGCGATTATTCACGCAGGCGAGCCGTTAGATGTTGTTCAAAAAAACATTCAACAGGCTGTAAAAAATTTTGTGCAAATGCAAAAAATGCAAAAATAGAAAACTTTATGAAAGAACTTTACCCTTGGCTTGTGCCTTATTATGCAAAAATCACTCATGCTTTTAAGCAAGGTTTTGGTCATCATGCTTTGCTTTTTAAGGCGGAATCAGGCCTTGGCGTGGAAGAACTTATTGCTCATATTGCAAACTTTTTAATGTGCCAAAATTCAGCGCTCTCACCTTGTGGACAATGTCATCACTGTCATTTAATGCAAGCGAAAAGTCATCCTGATTTTTATCTGCTCGCCAGCATTGAAGGTAAAGATATTGGCGTTGAACAAGTGCGCGAAATCACCGACAAACTCAACCAACATGCCCAGCAAGGCGGAAATAAAGTCGTTTGGATTCAAGGGGCGGAACGCTTAACTGAAAGCGCGGGGAATGCGCTTTTAAAAACCTTAGAAGAACCGCGCCCGCAAACTTATTTTTTATTGCAAACCGATGTCGCAACGCCATTACTGGCGACAATTTATAGTCGTTGTCAGCCTTGGCTTATTGCAAAACCTTGCGAAGAAGTTAGCTTAGCCTTTTTAGCTCAAGCCTTCGCGCCGAAAAATGTCCATGAATTACGCACGGCTTTACAAATGAATTTTGGCAGACCTTTAAGTGCCTTAAACTTTTTGCAAGAAAATACCTTAGCGGAACGCACGGCTTTCTTACGCCACTTTTGGCTCTTTTATTCTCGCCGTTCGCCTTTAGAATTATTGCCGTATTTTGATAAAGAAAAAACTTGGCAACAATTAGATTGGTTGGAAAGCTTTTTAGTTGATGCTTTGAAATGTAAATTAGGCATTCGATCCCATTGGCAATGTGAAGATATTGCCCAAGGCGTAGAAAAATTTGCCTTGCACCATTCCCCCGTTGCGTTATTGCAGAGTGTGAAAATCATTCAACAAATACGCCAAGATTTACGTCAAATTAACGGCGTAAACCAAGAAATTATTTTACTTGAAGGGCTTTGTAAATTTATTACGCAAATATTCGCCCCAAGTACTCAACATTAAAGGATTTACTATGTTTATTGTAGATAGCCATTGCCATTTAGACGCATTGGATTATGAAAACTTACATAAAGATATTGCCGATGTTTTAGCTAAAGCTCGCGCCCAAGAGGTAAAACATTTGCTTGCAGTTGGCGTGACGTTAAGTCGCTTTGAAAAAGCCTATCCGACTTTAAGTCAATTTAAAGATATTTCCCTTGCTTGTGGCGTTCATCCTTTAGATATTGATGATGAACCCTTCAACCTAGCCCATTTACGTCAATTAGCTCAAGATAAAAAAGTCATCGCCATTGGGGAATTAGGCTTAGATTATTATTACAGTGCCGAAAATAAAAAACGCCAACAGCAAGTTTTTGCCGAACAAATCGAGGTGGCGAATGAATTAGCTAAACCGATTATTGTTCATACTCGTAGCGCCCGTGAAGATACCTTAGGCTTGCTAAAAGAAGCCAACGCCGATAAATGCTCAGGCGTTATTCATTGCTTTACAGAAAATTGGGATTTTGCAAAATCAGCTTTAGATTTAGGGTTCTATATTTCTATTTCTGGCATTGTCACCTTTAAAAATGCCGAAGCCTTACGCGATGTTGTGCGTAAAATACCCGCCGATCGTTTGTTAGTGGAAACGGACAGCCCTTATCTTGCGCCAATTCCTTATCGTGGCAAAGAAAATCAACCTGCTTATACCCGCCAAGTTTGCGAATATCTCGCAACCTTAAAAGGCAAAAGTACGGAAGAATTTGCACAAATAACCACAGAAAATTTTGAGCGTTTATTTAAAATTGATGTACAATCTTTAGGCTAAGCAGGAAAACAAGGAGTCTTGTATGAAAAAAATATTTAAATATTTTGTTTTTACGCTGTTATTCGGCTTTTTTGCCTTTTTATTTGCGGGCGTAAATTATGTTATGCCTCATTACAGCGCAACCACCATTAAAGGGATTGAAGTGAAACGTGTAGACAAAGACGGTCCAATTAGTAAAGCTAATCCTGCTGACGGCCCAACACAAGATATGTATTACATTTACACTCAAAAACCTGATAATGATGAAAAAGTTATGGTTTATCGTAACGAAGATACCCGTTGGGGTTTTCCATTCTATTTCAAGTTTGATTCCGCCAATTTACAAGCGCAAGCACAAAGTTTTTCAGTGGGAAATAAATTGGTGCAAATTAAATCTTATGGTTGGCGCATTACAATGTTAAATGAATTTCCAAATGTGATTTCCATTAAACATCTCGATAATGCCAATGACGTGGCTAAACCGATTTTATCTTACGTTTTATACATTTTATTAGCTTGTGCTTTATTCTTTAGCGTGCAGTTTGTTCGTGGCTGGTTTGACAGTAAAGAATAAAGAAAATTTTTTATAACTTTACCGCACTTGCTGAAAGGTTGGTGCGGTTTTTATTTTTATTAATGAGAGTGATTAATTATGAGTAACATTCCAAATATTGGCTTTGTTAGCCTTGGATGTCCTAAAAACTTAGTCGATTCCGAGCGAATTTTAACGGAGTTACGTAGCGAAGGTTATAACATTATTCCAACCTACGACAACGCTGATTTAGTTATCGTGAATACTTGTGGTTTTATTGATAGCGCCGTGGAAGAATCCCTTGCGACAATTGGCGAAGCCTTAGAAGAAAACGGTCGCGTCATTGTAACGGGCTGTTTAGGTGCGCGTGAAAACAAAATCCGCCAAGTGCATCCCAAAGTCTTAGAAATTAGTGGGCCACATAGCTATGAATTGGTTATGGAGCAAGTACATAAATATGTTGCGCCACCGCCGTACGACCCTTTTATTAGCTTAGTACCGCCACAAGGCGTGAAGTTAACCCCTAAACATTACGCCTACTTAAAAATTGCCGAAGGCTGTGACCATCGCTGTTCTTTCTGCATTATTCCATTTTTACGCGGAAAATTAGAATCGCGCGATATTTGCCAAGTTTTAGATGAAGCGCAACGTTTAGTCCAAGCTGGCGTTAAAGAGTTATTAGTGGTTTCACAAGATACTTCCGCCTTTGCTTTAGAAAAAGGCAAAGAAGCGCAAAGTAAAACCGTTTTTTGGCAAGGCAAACCGATTAAAAATAATTTAATGAGCTTATGCCAAGAATTAAGTCAAATGGGCATTTGGGTGCGTTTACATTATGTTTATCCGTATCCGCATGTTGATGATTTAATTCCACTTATGGCTGAAGGTAAAATCTTGCCGTATTTGGATATTCCATTACAACACGCAAGCCCTAAGATTTTAAAATCCATGAAACGCCCAGGTGCCGTGCATCGCGTTTTAGAACGCATTAAAAAATGGCGCGAAATCTGCCCCGATTTAACTTTACGCTCGACCTTTATTGTAGGTTACCCTGGCGAGACTGAAGAAGATTTCCAAATGCTTTTAGACTTCTTGCAAGAAGCGCAATTAGATCGCGTTGGTTGTTTTAAATTTAGTCCCGTAGAAGGCGCAAGTGCAAGCGAAATGGACGAGCAAATTCCAGAAGAAATTAAAGAAGAACGCTACCATCGCTTTATGCAATTACAGCAAAAAATTTCTGCCGAACGTTTACAACAAAAAGTGGGTAAAACCTTAAAAGTTTTAGTCGATGAAGTTGAAGAAGAAGGCGTTATTGCTCGCTCAATGGCGGATGCACCAGAAATTGATGGCGTTGTTTATGTCGCAATGCCTGAAACGCATGAGGTGCAAGCGGGTGATTTTATCGAAGTGCTTATTACTCACGCCGATGAATATGATTTATACGCGCAGTTGGCCTAATTCATTTTAAGGAAAAGAACTCGCGCCGAATTTTTGTCGACAATTTTTCGGTGCGAGTTAATTTTTTATGATTATTTTGAGCTTACAAAAATCACAACGCCAATTTTCTCTGAAGAAAAAAAGCATTTTATTAAAGGAACTGGAAAAACAAGGCGTTTTTCCTGAATATCAATGCCGAGCCGGCTTTTGTGGCGCTTGTCGCACGAAATTGATTCAAGGAAAAATTTCTTACTCAAATCCCCCTTTGGCCTATGTGCAAAAAGATGAGATTTTGCTTTGTTGTGCCAGCGCCGAAAGTGATGTGCTGTTAGACTTATAAAAAATGCGCTCGGTTTCCCTTGCGCATTTTTTTTATAACACCATACGAACAACCGTATCAGCTTTCACTCTAGAGAATTTTTTCAAGAGTTTCTGTACCGGTTCTGGATATTCTTCAAGGCTTTCTAATTCCTCAAAATTATTTAATTTTTTAGTATGTTGGCGAATTTGATTTAATTCTTTTTCCGCTTCATCTTTTAATTGATGCTGAGGATCGTGAATTAACAAACCATTTTCTGCATCTAAACGCCAAGCGCGCGGATTTAAATTATTTCCGGTTAATAATAAATAATCATGGTCAACCCAAACGCCTTTTAAATGATAGCTGTTTTCGCCATCTTTCCAGGTGCGAATCACTAATTGCCCAGATTGCATATAATCGTCAAATTTTTTCGCAAAACGGCGTAAATTACTTTCGTATAAGTAAGGTAAGCCACCTGCCATTTTAAAGGGTTCACTTGGCGGAATATAAAAGTCATTCGCGGTTTTATCGCCCACAATAATTTCAACTTTTTTGCCGTTTTTTAACAGCCATTTCATTCGTTTTTGCAAAGCGAACGGGAAATTAAAATACGGCGTACAAATAGTTAATTTTTCATCCACCACTTGGAATAAATTTTGAATCACTTGATTTAATTCATTACCGTTTTTACTTAAACCAAATAAAGGCGTAATACTTAATTTATCCGCGCTTTGTTGTTCAGCTTGATAAGCATAATGCCCGTTACTCGCTAAAAATTTACGGAAGTTGCGAATCACTTGGCGAATTTCTTTCGTGCTTGGGCGATGTTGATTATCTAAAGGATGCACCGCTTCTTGATTTAATAAAAATTGTTGCATAAACAACACAAAGCTATCCGCTAAAGCTTTATTGGTGATTTTATGATAACGATCATAACGATACTTTTCTTTTTGCTGTAAGTAGACATTATTAATGCTTGCGCCACTGTACAAAATCGTATCGTCAAACACAAAACCTTTAATATGCAACACGCCGAAAACTTCACGCGTATTCACCGGCACGCCGAAGAAAATATTTTCTTCCGCTTTTGTATATTCATCACAAGCTTCGCAATACCAATCAGAATTCGTTTGCGTTTTCTCAGCACCTAATAAATTGCGTTGTGCGCGATGCCAATCTACAAAAATTTTTACATCAAGTTGAGGATTTTTCTTTTTCGCTTCTAAAATTTCTTTTAAAATTTCACGGCCCGCTTCATCTTTTTCCCAATAAAGGGCTGTAAAATAAATGCGTTCTTTCGCCTGACGAATTTGTTGAATAAGTTGCTGTTTAAATTCAGCGGTATGACAAATAAATTCTATTTGTTCTGGATTTAAAGACAAACAAGGCAAGACGGCTAATTGCTCGTTGGCTTGTTTCGTTTTGTCAATTAACATAATAAATTCTCATTTTCATTTACTGAAAAACTAATGAAGTAGTTTACAATATTTAGCCTAGAAGTTGGTAGAAAAAAGGCGGATTTTCGTTATAATATTCAAGATTTTTTTACAAAATAGGTGGAATTTTACCTATTTTGCTCTTCATTCCAAAGGAATATAAATGCCGATGAAAGCAGACAAACCAACATTTCAGCAATCAGGTCACGCTAATCGCTTCCGCGAACGTATTGCTGGCGAGAAAAAACCACAAAGCAAACCACGCTTTAATACTAAAAATCCACCTAAAAAACTTGGCGAGACGTTTAAAAAACGCCCTGCTGAAAAACAAGTTTTACAAGAAACTCGCACCGAAACTCGTCTTTCTAATGCGAGCGGTTCTGGTACGGTAAATGTCGTCATTAAACGCACCGAAAATCGCGCTCAGCCTTACGAGAAAAAAACAGGCGCACTTTCTCCGCGCGCACCAGAAAAAATTAAGAAAAACCGTGCTGAAGAAATGAAAGTTTACGGCGAAAAAGCCTGCTTAGCATTATTCAAAGAACGTCCAGAAAGCATTATTCGCGCTTGGTCAAATGTGCCAACTTCTCATAAAATTGGTGAAATTTTCAGTTACTTAGCGGCAAATAAAAAAGCCTACCATGTGGTTTCTAATGAAGAACTCGCCAAAGCGAGCGGTAGCGAACATCATGGCGGTTTATGTTTCTTGGTGAAAAAACCTCGCACTTTTACCTTACAAGGTTACTTAGCGATTCCACGCAAAAAAGACGCGCTTGTGTTGCTAAATAATGTTTCCAACGCTTACAATCTTGGTGGTATTATGCGCACTTGCGCAATTTTCGGCATAACTGGCGTTATCACGAATAATATTAATGAAATTAATAATTCTGCCGCAATGCGTGTTGCTGAAGGGGCGATGGAATATATCCGTCCTTTAACCGTTGAACGCTTAAGCGATGGTTTAGACCAACTGCGTCAAGCGGGCTATCAAGTTGTCCATTTAAGCCCAACAAAAAGCCAGCAACGCTTACAAAATGTGGCATTTAATGCGAAAGTCGTTTTTGTTTTAAGTGAAACGGACGATGCAGACTTAATTGCAAAAGGTGATGCGCAACCTAATTTAACACCAACCAACCCGCTAAATAGCGACCTCAATTTAAGCGTCGCAAGTGGTATCTTACTTGCACATTGGAATAACCAACGTTAAGCAAATCTTATTCCACAAAGTGCGGTTTTTGTCCGCACTTTTTATTTATATTAGGAAAAATTATGAACTCAAAAACTCATTTAGGCCACACGGCGCGTAAGCGTTTTGGGCAAAACTTTTTATCTGATGATAATGTTATTCAAGGCATTGTTAGCGCAATTTACCCACAAAAAGAGCAATTTTTAGTGGAAATCGGCCCAGGTCTTGGGGCCTTAACGGAACCTGTTGCCGAACAAGTTGAGCGTTTAACCGTCTTAGAACTCGATCGTGACTTAGCAAAACGCTTACGTCATCATCCTTTTTTAAATCAAAAATTAACCGTAATCGAAACCGATGCGATGCAATTTAATTTCCGTGATTTATACGAACAAGAAAATTTAGCTGAAAAAGGGCAAAAACTGCGTGTTTTCGGTAACTTACCTTATAACATTTCAACGCCTTTGATGTTTCATCTCTTTGATTTTTGTGATGTTATTCAAGATATGCATTTTATGTTGCAAAAAGAAGTGGTCAAACGTTTAGCCGCTGCGCCAAATAGCAAGGCTTACGGACGTTTAACTGTTATGACACAATATTTTTGCCAAGTTTATCCTGTACTTGATGTTCCGCCGACAGCCTTTAAACCTGCGCCAAAAGTTGATTCTGCCGTTGTACGTTTAATTCCGCATACCACTTTGCCATACCCAGCAAAAGATTTAAAAATCTTAAACCAAGTGTGTACGCAGGCCTTTAACCAACGTCGTAAAACCTTGCGTAACGCCTTAAGTTTTTACTTTACCGAAGCGCAATTACAAGCTTTAGATATCGATCCAAATGCACGCGCGGAAACCTTAAGCGTGGCGGATTTTGTGCGTTTAGCCAACTTTGTTGCGGATAATCCACGCACAGAAGAAATTTAACTCGCACCGAAAAATGGTGCGCTAAATTTTAGCAAGGGGAAAAAATATGGCGACATATTTTGTCGGTGATTTACAAGGCTGTTTTGATGAATTGCAATTATTATTGGAAAAAGTGCAATTTAATCCGAACAAAGATCGTCTTTATTTAGTGGGCGATTTAGTCGCACGCGGGGATAAATCCTTAGCTTGTTTACGTTTTGTAAAAAATCTGGGGGCAAGCGCACAAACCGTTTTAGGCAATCATGATTTACATTTGCTTGCCACTTATGCAGGATTAAAAAAAATTAAAGCCTGCGACCATGTTGAAGAGATTTTCCAAGCAGAAGATTGTGCTGAACTTATGGATTGGCTACGCAAACAACCTTTATGCGTGCATTTACCTGAACAAAATATTCTCATGAGCCATGCGGGCATTTCCCCTGATTGGGATTTAGCCACAACAAAAAACTGCGCTCAAGAAGTTGAGCAGATTTTAACCAGCCCAAATTATGTGGCTTTATTGCAATCCATGTATGGTGAAGAACCTAATCGTTGGCAAGCGGATTTAAAAGGCGAGGAACGCTTACGTTATATTATCAATGCCTTTACTCGAATGCGTTTTTGTTATCGCAATCATGCCCTTGATTTCGCTTGTAAATTACCTGTAAATCAAGCGCCAAGCACTTTAGTTCCTTGGTTTGATTTAAACAATCCTTTATATCAAGAAGTAAATATTATTTTTGGTCATTGGGCGAGTTTAATTCATTGCACGACACCCAAAAATATTTACGCCTTAGATACGGGCTGTGTATGGGGAAATTATTTAAGTCTGCTCCGTTGGGAAGATAAAAAAATCTTTACCCAGCAAGCGATTAAAACCTACCAAGATTAAATACAAAGCGCATAAAATTATGCGCTTTTTCATCTCGCGCCGAAAATTTCACCTAACCTTTATTTTTAACCTATTGATTTAATAGTACTTTTAAAAACATCTCTTCTTTACCTTACATTTTTTAACCAATTATATTGACAGCATTCCAACTTACTACTACACTTTGGTTACCCTTAAAGAGTTATAAATAACTTTTTGTTGTTTTGGTCGTGGGTGATAATTCCCTAAATTCCTAAAATAATTACTTTTTTTTGGAGGGATATCTATGAATACACATCAAAAAATAAGCAATAACGTGGGGGGGGGTAAACTCAATAATCCTTCCCGTAACTTCCCCCATGTAAAAACTGTTCTTAGCCTTATTCTTGGTATGCAAGGCAGTTTTGTTCTCGCTTTTGCCCCTGTGAGTTCGCTAACGGAAAATCCAACCACTACGCCAATTTCGATTGAATATACGGGGAAATTTAAAGATATCCTAACAGAGGATCAAAAAGTCAATGGCGTTGTTTTTACTCAGACAGGTCTTGAAAATCAATCCACCCATTCCAGTCCTCCTAAAAATGATAGACAAAGAATCGTACTTAACAATGAATCTGGCTCTTTAGGTTTTGTTTATACCTCCAATATTACGGATATTTGGGTTAAAAACGGTAAAACTTTAGTTCTTTTAGGTTATGAACCCAATGACCCTAACACGGAAATTATGCGAGATCATCACTCTCTATCGTACAATTACAGAGAATCTTTACCACATGTTTTGGTTACAGAGAAATCGCTCTTTCAACTCGGTTGGGAAAATGGGCCAAAACGTCATGGTAGCTTTGGTTCACTTACTGTCATTGATGGTTCAACCTTGGATGTTGTAAATGGTGACTTTGTAATTAAGTATGACCCTACCGCATCTTTATCAAAAACAAGATCGCTTGTGAGAATTGGCGATATTGATATGAGAGAGATGACTACACTTAATATTAAATCAGGGGCTTCATTATCTGTGATAGGCAGAGATTTTGAGCTAGGGAAAAATGGGCAACTCAATCTCGAAGGAACTTTAACAACAAATGACAGTAATTTATTTTGCTTGGGCAAATGTAATGTTAATGGTGACATCAATGTAATAAAAGGTTTATTAGCCAATCGTAATGTGATGGATATTAGTCCAACAAGTATCATCACGGTAAATGGTATCAATAATGAAAAAACTAAAGATGCGTCATCTTTCGGTACCATCAATAACCAAGGGGCAATCACCATTACCGCACCTGATACCGCATCACCTATCGGCGGTGTTTTTACCAATGAAGCCAATGGTACTTTAACCATTCATTCACAAAATGAAACCATTAAAGGTAAACCTTTCATTAACCATGGTAAGGTTGAAACGCCTAATAAACTTTTTGTGGAACGCAATTTCATCAATGACGGTACCGTTAACGCGCAAACCTTAACCATTCAAGCCCAGCGTTCATCCTTTGAAAACTCTGGCACGATAAAAGGGGATTACTTAACCGTAAACGGCGTACCGAACAGTAATGACGAGCTTGCCACAACTTTAACCAACACTGGCACTCTTGACTATCGGGTGGCGGAATTTACTGATGGAAGCCACACAAACTTAGCTTCAGGCACGGTTAACCCAAATTTAGAAGTGAAATTAGCTGGCGGTAAACTTGATATTGGCCATCCTACGGGTTCTGGCGTTGATGTGCATTTCAAAACCATCACAGGCCCTATGAATACAGCGATTACCGTACATGAAAACGGTAAACTCTTTTTAGACGATGGCACAAGTTCACTTGCACAAGGCCAACTCTATTTAGCCAAAGAATTTGCTCTCAATGAGGGGTCTTTAAATGTCGCTCACAAATCACCCACACCACTTCCTGCAGGTAGCGCTCACTTTGGCGCAAATTCCATAACTACCGTGGACTTTAACACGCTCAAAGCAGGCAATACCCCAGTGCTTACGAGCGCTAACGGCTCGTTAACGGTGGAAAATGGGGCGAAATTAAAATTAATCAATGTGGATTCAGCGGGCATCAATCCGACAAAACCAACCCGAACTCATTGGGCGTTGGCAAAAAATTTCAACTTAACCAATGCTCAGGGTAGCACTTGGAATGGTGGTTGGAACAACATTGAAACCGACTCAACCTCTGCGCTTAATTTTATTTTGAGTTGGAAAGGAAAAAATGATCCAGAGGATAAAAACGAATCAGCCTATGACAGCAACACCTTATATTTATTCTTAAAAAATCCACCTATCACACCGCCAGAAGGTGGAACAGATACCCCAACGCCTGATACAGGCGCGCCAACGCCAGGCACTGACGGCCAAGCACCGGATCCTAGCACACCGACTCCAGGTACTGATGGCACTAATCCTGACACAGGCGCGCCGACACCAGGTACGGACGGTACTAATCCTGACACAGGCACACCAACACCAGGTACGGACGGTACAAAACCTGATACAGGCGCACCAACACCAGGTACGGACGGTACTAATCCTGACACTGGCGCACCAACACCAGGTACGGACGGTACTAATCCTGACACTGGCGCACCGACCCCAGGTACGGACGGTACAAAACCTGACACAGGCGCACCAACACCAGGTACAGACGGTACAAATCCTGATACAGGCGCACCAACACCAGGTACGGATGGTACTAATCCTGACACAGGCACACCAACACCAGGTACGGATGGTACTAATCCTGACACAGGCACACCAACAGTTGCCACAAACGTACAAAATGTCGTTCTTCTTCCAAGTCGCTTCTACTTCAATGATGTCGATAGCTATGATGAACGTACAGGGGGATTGATTTATGCTAACAACCCTAACTGCCCAACTTGCGTTTGGGGACGTTTACAGGGCGACAGCACAAAAAGCACGCGTGATAATAAAGCGAAAACAAAATCCTTAACCATACAATTAGGCGTGGAACGCACTTTAAGTGACGATAACCTATGGAAAGGGGCGCTCTTTGTAGAAAACCGCCGTGGCAAAGCAACCTTTGCCCGCCACGATCAACAAATTAAGCAAACGGGTTATGGCTTTGGTGCTATTTTAACTCGCACCGAAAATTTGACTTATTGGGATTTTGTTGCACGCTTAGCTCGCGATAAATTCACCATCGAAAGCGCAGGCGATAAAGCAAAAGTAAGAGGCTTTAACCTCTACCTTTCTGCGGAAACTGGACGCCGTTATATGTACCAAAATAATTACTTTATCGAGCCACAAGGGCAAATTACTTACTCCCTTGCTACCCTGAAAGACTATGTGTTAAACAATCAAAGTATTGAAACCGATACTTTCGCTGGCATTGGTTTACGCTTAGGTCTTAAAGCCGGTAAAGAATGTAGTGAGTATAAATACTGGGCGCGTGTTGATTTACTTCCTCGCCTTGGTATTCCGCACACCATCACCGTGACGGAAGAAGGTTATGCCCCAACGGAAGTAAAAGAAAATAACCGTGGTGTCGGCTTTGATATTGGTTTAGGCGCAAGTCGCAATTTAAACAATAAATGGCGTATTGCGGGAAGTGCATTCTATGTAAAACACCCACATATGAAATACGGCTTACGCGCTCAACTCAACCTACAACGCGTGTTCTAAAACCTTTAAACAAAATGTGCATTCTCTGAATGCACATTTTTTACCTTAAAAACAAAAAAAGCGCATTGTTATGCGCTTTTATTTTTATCTTATCGAAGAGAATTGATTTTAATAAGTTTTTCTCTTTGGCTTGGTGTTAATGACTCAAGTGTCATAATATTTAATCCTGTCGGTTCACCTAAGTCAATTCGCACTTGTTCAGGCAATTTATACATCGCACCTGTTAGAGGATCTACAATTAACCAACCGATAAATCCACCAAACACAAGATTACCGCCGATATACCAACCATCAACGCTTGGTCGTAATGAAATAGATTTAGTTGAGAAACCTGTTTTTTTAAATGTAATGGTATAATGTTCTTTTTTAAAGTAACCCGCACCAGCTTTTAAAGTCACAACTTGAGGAGTTAAGCCTCGTGAAACCACATAACCTGCACGATTTTGAATAGAAAATTC
The DNA here is from genome assembly GCA_020026115.1 of Actinobacillus sp. Lineage (GTDB taxonomy): Bacteria > Pseudomonadota > Gammaproteobacteria > Enterobacterales > Pasteurellaceae > Actinobacillus_C. The sequence continues at coordinate 54,488 of JAHHQY010000005.1, forward strand.
TGCATGGCTTGGATCGGATAAAATAGCAACTGGGTAAGAGCTTTCACTCACAATTGTGGCACAGCCGCTTAATAAAGTAGCGCCCATAACCGCAGAAAGTAACAACTTTTTCATTTTTTTTCCTTTGATATTTTTTTTGCTTTTCAGGATTAAAAAGCGCACGGATTGTACAAAAAAAAACAAATCGGCAATAAATTTTTCTTTTTTTACAAAATCTTATAAAAATCTCTCCATTATTCCATTTCCCCACTCGCACCGAATTTTTGTTTTTTATTTTTGCTCGCGGAAAATTTTCGGTGCGAGTTTATTTTAGGCACAAAAAAAGCGCATTGTTATGCGCTTTTATTTTTTTATTTAATTAAAAACTTACGCGTAAAAATGCATTTGCGCCATAGCTTTTAGCATCTGATGCTAAACGGTGATATTCAGCGCCAAGACCTAAAGTCACATTGTCCGTTACTTTTGATTCAACACCCGCTAAAAGACCTGCACTGAATCTTGTTTTTGAATCTGACACAGTATATGTTTCTTCTTGCACAGTTACATCAACTTTTGCTTTACCTGTCGTCCAACCAATACGAGCGCCAACGTAAGGATTTAATAAATCGCTCACTTCAAATGTATGCGCAAGTGTTACACCAAAACCTTGTACTTTAATTTTACCTTTAACATCAACATCTAAACCTGCCTCTGTAAATGATTCACTGCCTTTGACTTTACCAAAATTCGTGTAATCTAAAGCGATTCTAGTTTGTTCAACTTCATAACCTACAGCAATACGTTGAGTAAAATTAGATTTTTTTAAATCATCAGATCCATCTTCATCATCAAAATGTAATTTCATTGAACCTAGGTCAGCTTGTACAAAAACATGACCGTCTTTTAAGATGTCCGCTGATGCAGTTGTTGCTAATCCAGCAACAAGGGTTGCTAATAATAATTTTTTCATTTTTTGTATCCTTTTGTATTTTTTTTCACTTTTTAATATAAAAAGCGAGCGAATTGTACAAAAAAAACAATTCATCAACATTTATTCAAACTTTTTCACCCGCACCGAATTTTTGGTTTTGTTTTTAGTTCTGATGGCGAAATTTTTTCGGCGCGAAGGGATTTAGGGAAATTTTTATCAAGATGAGAAAATTAAAAATTTAAGTGTACTGAAAATTTTTAGGAAAAATTTAAGTAAAAAACTTTCAAGCGAGCCTCTTATAAAAACGATTTTTCTACCCCACTCGCACCGAATTTTTGTTTTTTTTATTTTAGTTTTGCTCGCGGAAATTTTTCGGTGTGTAGGGATTTAGGGAAAGTTTTGGCAAGATGAGAAAGTTAAAAATTTAAGTGTGCTGAATAATTTTTAGGAAAAATTAAGTAAAAAACTTTCAAGCGAGCCTTTTATAAAATCTCTTTTACTTCCCCTCTCGCACCGAATTTTTGCTTTTTATTTTAGTTTTGCTCGCGGAAATTTTTCGGTGCGAAGAGGTTTAGAAAAATTTTTGGCGGTTGGGAAAGTAAAAAGCAAAAAAAAACCTCCTAGCTTTCGCTAAGAGGTCTTAATTTGGAACCT
>JAHHQY010000050.1 GCA_020026115.1 Actinobacillus sp.
GTAAATGTTGAAAATCACGCCTTGCACGAAAATTTTATGTTCGTACATCGCAATTAAAGCCCCTAGACTAAATGGTGAGATTTTTTGCAATAAAATTGAGTTCGTCGGTTTATTCCCTTGGAAAATTTTAAATGGAATAATTTCTTTCACGTCCTCTAAATTTTTACCCGCTTTTTCAAATTCCGCACGAACTTCCGCTTCGGTTTTACCAAAGGCTAAAGCTTCTGTTTGCGCGAAGAAATTCGATAATAATTTTTGATGATGATCCGCTAAGGCATTATGTGTTTGAGCTGGCGCAATAAAATCCGCAGGAATCAATTTCGTTCCTTGATGAATCAATTGGTAAAAAGCGTGTTGACCGTTGGTACCTGGTTCGCCCCAAATAATTGGCCCAGTTTGGTAATTCACCACCTGACCGTCACGTCCTACATATTTACCGTTGGATTCCATATTACCTTGTTGGAAATAGGCCGCAAAACGATGCATATATTGATCATATGGCAAAATCGCTTCTGTTTCTGCACCAAGGAAATTGCAGTTCCAAATACCGATTAAAGCTAAGGTTGCAGGAAGATTTTCTGCTAAAGGCGCGTTGCGGAAATGTTTATCCATTTCATGCGCGCCGTTTAAAAGCTGGGTAAAGTTTTCAAATCCAATAGACAGGGCAATGGATAATCCAATCGCTGACCATAAAGAATAACGGCCACCAACCCAATCCCAAAATTCAAACATATTGTCTGTGTTAATACCGAACTCAGCGACGGCTTTTTCATTGGTTGAAAGTGCAACAAAATGTTTTGCGACAGCTTTTTCATCTTTTGCTTCTTTTAAGAACCATGCGCGCGCACTATGCGCATTTGTCATGGTTTCTTGAGTGGTAAAGGTTTTCGATGCAATTAAGAAAAGCGTTGTTTCTGGATGACATTTTTTCAAGGTTTCCGCAATATGCGTGCCGTCAACATTAGACACAAAATGCATATTTAAATGATTTTTATATGGTCGTAATGCTTCCGTTACCATGTAAGGGCCTAAATCTGAGCCCCCAATGCCAATATTCACCACATCAGTAATGGCTTTGCCTGTGTAACCTTTCCATTCACCTGAAATGACGCGTTGACAAAAAGCTTCCATTTTCGCTAAAACAGCATTCACTTCTGGCATCACATCTTTTCCATCAACCAATACAGGGGTATTTGCGCGGTTGCGTAAGGCCGTATGCAATACCGCCCGATTTTCGGTGCGATTAATTTTTTCACCGCTAAACATCGCTTCTGTTGCGCCTTTTACATCGCATTCTTGAGCTAACTGACGTAAAAGTTGTAAGGTTTCTGTGGTCAGTTTATTTTTAGAAAAGTCCACCAACATTTCTTGTTGGAACATTTGTGAAAACTGTTGAAAACGATTTTCGTCTTGCTTAAATAAATCTTGAATGGTGACATTTTCAAGTGCTTTTTGATGTTTTTCTAAAGCAATCCAAGCTTGAGTTTGTGTAGGATTGATGGATTTCATAGCTTTTCCTCTATTTCGTTAAATATTAATCCACATATTCGGTTAAAACCCGTGGCGTTAATTTTGTCATTAATTCATAACTTAAGAAACCACTCTTCTCGGCTATTTCTTCAATCGGTAAATGTTTGCCCCAAAGTTCAACTTCATCGCCGACGCTATCTTGGCTGTCAACACCCAGATCGACGGCTAACATATCCATAGAAACACGACCCACAACGGGAACTCGGCGACCATTTATAAAAACTGGTGTGCCTTGTGGCATATCTCGCGGATAACCGTCCCCATAACCTATGGCCACAATACCAATTTTCGTGGCTTTTTCGCTAACCCAAGCACCGCCATAACCCACAGGTTCCCCTTTAGGTAAATCACGAATGGCAATTAAAGAAGAAATTAAGGTCATAACAGGGGTTAAATCTTGACGGCAAGTTGTATCATTATTCGGCGAAATACCATACATAATAATGCCAGGGCGAATCCATTCTAAATGAGAGTTAGGCCAAAAAAGAATACCACCAGAAGCGGCAATACTGCGTTCACCACGTCCTTTAACGGCCTTTAAAAAACGCTCTAATTGGATTTGACTGTAATTAACTTGAACTTCATCTGCTCGGCTAAAATGACTTACAAAACCAATGTCTTTATCCACACTTTTGCACCCTTTCAAGGCTGTATAAAATTCATCAACTTGTTCTAAACTAACGCCTAAACGATGCATACCGGTGTCAATTTTTAGCCAGACTTTGACCTTACTGGAAAGATCGCAAGGTAAAGAAAAACGTTCTAAAGCATGTAATTGTTCGTGGTTATGTACCACCGTTTGAATATTATTTACCGCTAAAATAGGTAAATCTTTCTCATCGAAAAAACCTTCTAAAAGTAAAATTGGTTTTGTAATGCCATGAGAGCGTAATTTTAACGCTTCCGCTAAGCGAGCAACACCGAAACAATCTACATCCTCTTCAATCACAGAAGAAACAAACTCAACGCCATGCCCATAAGCATTGGCTTTCACTACGGCTATGACTTTACTTTGTGGGGCTTTTTGTTTTATACACTGTAAATTATGTTTTAAAGCACTGGAACTTATGCGAGTTGTGGCGGGGGTTACATGCATTTTTGTACCTCGCACCGAATTTTTGTTTTTTTCTCCATTTTATTATCCTTATATTCCTTATTTTTATCTTTTTATCGTTTTATTGGCGCTTAATAATGAGATTCAATATAAGTCGGTTTTGGCGCGTAATTATCAAAATGCGAATATTGACCTAAAAACGTTAATTTCACATTCCCAATTGGGCCGTTACGTTGTTTACCAATAATAATTTCGGCGATGCCTTTGTTTTCATCGGTTGGGTTGTACACTTCATCACGATAAATAAACATAATTAAATCCGCATCTTGCTCAATTGCCCCAGATTCACGTAAATCCGAGTTACGCGGGCGTTTGTCTTCACGATTTTCTAAAGTACGGTTTAACTGCGATAACGCCACCACGGGTACTTGCAATTCTTTGGCTAAGGCTTTTAATGAACGGGAAATTTCTGCAATTTCTAAGGTACGATTTTCGGAAAAACCGGGGACGCGCATCAATTGCAAATAGTCCACCATAATCATACTTAAACCGTCATTTTCTCGATACACACGACGGGCACGGGAACGCAATTCCGTTGGGGTTAAACCTGAAGAATCATCAATATATAAATTAGGTTTATTATCTAAAAGACCTAAGGTTTGAGCGATTTTACCAAACTCTTCTTCTTGTAAATTCCCGGTTCGAATTTTTGTTTGGTCAACTCGCGATAAAGAAGCGAGCATACGCATTAAAATTTGATCCGCGGGCATTTCTAAACTAAAGACTAAAACGGGTTTATCTTGGGCTAGAGCGACATTTTCACATAAATTCATGGCAAAGGTCGTTTTCCCCATAGAAGGACGGGCGGCAATAATAATTAAATCGGAAGGCTGTAAACCTGAGGTTTTCGCATCTAAATCCACAAACCCTGTGCTAATTCCTGTTACGCCTGAATGATTTTTGTGTTTAAACAAATGCTCAATGCGATCAATGGTTTTTCTTAACATCGGTTTTAACGGTTGCGGGCCTTCATCGGACGTCGTGCGTTTTTCTGAAATTTCAAACACTTTGCGTTCGGCGTCATCTAAAATATCTTTTACCGCTTCCCCATTTGGCGAATAACATTTTTCCGCGATGCTATGGCTTGCGGCTAATAATTCACGCAAAATCGCATGGTCGCGTACAATTTCCGCATAAGCCTTAACATTGGGTAAACGTGGCGTGTTGTTGGCAATTTCTGCTAAATAAGCAAATCCACCCACTTGTTCTTGCAGATTTTTATTTTTTAACGCTTCATCTAAGGTAAGAATATCCACCGCTTTATGGGCAGAAAATAAATTCGCCATTTCTTGGAAAATTAATCGGTGCGAGTGGGTAAAAAAATCTTTCGTTACCACATGTTCTGACACCACGTCCCAGTTTAGATTATTTTGTAAGATACTCCCTAATACCGCTTGTTCTGCCTCGTTAGAATGTGGGGCAACATTATCCACTGCGGGTAAATGAGTAATCTTTTTATTACGATTAAATTGGGGCTTGGTGCTCACTATTTATCCTTAAACACTTCAAAAAAATAGGCGCTTATCATAGCGTACTTTATGGGACTTTTTAAGCCCCATTTAAAAGTAAAAAATAAATCCCTCTCGTAAAAAAGCAAAACTCGCATCGAAAGCTTATTTTCGGTGCGAGTTTTTTTTTGCTTTATTTTTTACCGGTCAAATAATGCCATTTATCTTCAAGCCATTGAAGAAATTTTTTCCCATGACATTTTGTTCTTTCCCAAAAAGGTAATTTTTCACATTGTTTCGAAATAATTTCCTTCGCTTCGTCGTCTGTTACATCTAAAGGCGGTAGTGCATCATCAATATCTTCGATATCTTCTGGTGTATTGACTATCTCTTCATCACCTTTATCTTTTTCACTTTCCACCGTTTCGCCCGAATTAAGCCCTTCTTCTGTTTCAACCGTAGGACTATCTTGCTCTTCATCACCTTTACTTTCTTTAGGATCTAAAGCTAAAATCGTTTCGTTTAATTCTGCATATTTTGTTTTGAGGGTTTCAATTAAGGTTTCGTGATAAGAAAAAATAATAAAACTCGTCATCAAAATGGCGATTAAACCGTATTCAAGAGCTGTTACGCCCTTTGTTTGACAAGTAAATTTACGTAAAAAATTACATTTTTTATTCATAACCTCACCTCTCTTGTTTAAAAGGGACATTATTCCTTCTTGCTTGCGAAAAAAGATACCTTACTCTTTGTTATACCATTTACGCTAATAAACGAATTTTCCTTACTTTGTCTTTTCAAGTTCTTGTGCGTTCTTTGCTTTAGTCCATTCCATGAATTTTTCTGTACGACACGCCTTTTGGGCTTCTTTATTATTTCCCCATAATTTTTTACATTGTTTAGCAATAATCTCAACCGCTTTTTCATCCGTGACATCTAAAGGCGGTAGCCCATCATCAATATCTTCTTCATCACCTTTATTTTCTTTAGGTTCTAAAGCTAAAATCGTTTCGTTTAATTCTGCATATTTTGTTTTAAGGGTTTCAATTAAGGTTTCTTGATAAGAAAAAATAATAAAACTCGTCATCAAAATGGCGATTAAACCGTATTCAA
>JAHHQY010000051.1 GCA_020026115.1 Actinobacillus sp.
ATTTTCAAATTATGCTCAAAATAATTTACATTTATATCCGCTTTTATTTTTTGTTTTAATGAGTGCTATGTTAATTTTTTACCCTAGCCTAGATAAAGCCTTTAAAGCTTTTTATACGGGACTTGAAAAACTCCCTAAATTATTATGGATTGTTATCTTTACGGCCATTTTCTTGTTAATTAGTTATTTCTCTCCAACGGGAATTCCTGGGTTTATTTATGCAAACTTCTAAAAAACATACTTTACTTATCTATCTTGTTTTATTGGCAAGTGCTGCTGTGGTCATTTTTTTTAGCCAAGGTTCTATCAATCATTATTGGCAACAGACTTATCATCAAAAAAGCCCTTTACAAAAATATTTACCTTACCCTTGGTTTACACAAGGCGAAATTTGGCAAGCGCAACTTTTTGCCTTTTTCGATCCTTTTATTCCTGAAAATATCGCCTTAACCACGCTTTCCAACCCTAAAGTTATGGCGCAACCCTTAACTCAGGAAACAAACAGCCAGTTTTCGGCGCGAGATGTTCAGGTTAAAAAAATTACGCCCGTTGAGCAAAAAGCCAGCGTTACGCCAGCTGAGCCTCCTGTTATCAACAAAATATCCAGCGATATTTTACTTCATGCCGGCGATCAAGTTTTTTTTGCCGGCGACTCCTTAATGCAAGGCGTAGCGCCTCATGTGCAAAAAGCTTTGCGTAAGCAATACCATTTAAAAAGCATTAATTTAAGTCAACAAAGTACTGGACTTTCTTATCCGCATTTTTTTAACTGGCCGAAAACAATTGCAGAAACCTTAGCGAAAAATCCCAATATTAAAGCCTTAATTATTTTTTTAGGGCCAAACGATCCTTGGGATATTCCCAATCCTAAAAAGCCAGGGGGACGCTATTTAAAATTCCAATCTGCGGAATGGGAAGCGGTTTATCGTTCACGTATTGAAGCGATCTTACAATCGGCTAAGGCGCATCATGTTCAAGTGATGTGGCTTGGTATACCTTATATGCGCAAAAATAAATTAAATACGCAAGTTCGTTATTTAGATGAAGTGATTGAAAAAACGGTGCGAGATCGTGCTATTTTTCTTCCGACTAAACAATTGTTAAGTAATACGGACGGTTATCAACTAACGATTAAAAAAGAGGGAAAAGTACAAACGGTACGTTTAAAAGATGGCATTCATTTCTCTTTAACTGGACAAAAAATTTTAGCTGATTATGTGTTAGAACATTTAAAATATCAGGAGAATTAGTATGCGAAAATCGCTGTGGCTCACACTTTTGTGTTTAACCGGCTGTGCTAATCATGAAATCCGAGAAAGTTGGCAAAATAAACTTTACGCTTTACAACAAGGGGAAAATCTTAAATTCCGCATTGTGCAAATTGGCGATTCTCATACCGCAGCGGATTTTTTCTCTCAAGCCGTGCGTAAGCGTTTACAAGCTCATTTTGGTAACGGCGGACTTGGTTTTGTTTACCCCGTGGCAGTACGAGGACAACAAAATGCCAACGTGCAACAGCTTTCACAAAATTGGCTCAGCTTTCGCCAACGAGATCCTGATAATGAAAAACCCCCTCTTGGCGGTATTGTCAGCGTTGCGCAAGAAAACAACTGGGCGAAAATTATTCCCTATCAGCCTATTCAATCTTTGCAATATATACGCTTTAATTTCAAACCTGAGTCATTAGCGAATCACCTTCTTTTACGCGACGGAAAACAGCGCACCTTGCAAATTAAACCTGCGACGAAGAAATGGCAAAGCACTTTGGTGAAAGCCTTTTTACCCTTACAAGTCCAATCGGAAAACGGCTTAGCCAAACTCGGGCAACTGCATATTGAAAACAACAAAAAAGGACTGATTTATTCCGCCTTAGGCATCAATGGCGCACGCTTAAGTTCGTTAAATAAATGGCAAGACAATTGGTTGCAAGAGCTAAAAAAATCTCAACCGGATTTAATTATCCTCTCTTTTGGTTCAAATGAGATTTTTAATCCTTACCTTAATATTCAAGCAGAAAAACAACGTTGGAGCCTGCAAATTAAAAAAATTAAGCAAGCCTTACCCAATACGGGCTTATTGTTGATTAGCGCCCCAGATATGAATACGGCTCAGAAAAATCACTGTCTCGCGCCGAAAAATTTAAGCGCTATTTTAAAAATGCAAAAACAATTAGCGAAAAATTTCCGCTTGAAATTATGGTCATGGCAAGAGGCTATGGGCGGAAATTGTGCGATGTATCGTTATCAACAGCAAGGTCTTGCCAGAAAAGATGGCGTTCATCTGACCATTAAAGGCTATGAAATGACTGGGAAGAAATTTGCCGATTATTTAATTAAACTTGCGAAACCTTAACGCCTGAAAATGTTTAAGCAAAAAAAAAACGCCGAAAATCTTAATTTTCGGCGCGAGTTAAATTTATTTTATTCTACCGTAACGGCTTTGGCTAAGTTACGAGGTTGATCCACATCCGTTCCTTTAATTAACGCCACATGGTATGCCAATAACTGCATTGGTACCGTATAAATAATCGGCGCAGTTAAATGATTAACCGTTGGCATTTTTACAATTTTCATTGTTTTGCTGGATGTAAAACTCGTATTATGATCGGTAAAGACAAATAATTCACCGCCACGAGCTTGCACTTCTTGCACATTCGATTTTACTTTTTCTAATAAATCATTACTTGGCGCAATCACTACAACAGGCATATCCGCATCAATTAAGGCTAATGGCCCATGTTTTAATTCCCCAGCAGCATAAGCTTGAGCGTGAATATAAGATATTTCTTTTAATTTTAACGCCGCTTCCATTGCGATAGGATAATATTCACCACGACCTAAGAATAAACTATGATGTTTTTCACTAAAGTCTTCTGATAATTTTTCAATTTGCTTATCAAAACTTAACACACTTTCTAATTGCGCTGGCACGCTATGTAATGCTTGAACAATTTCTGCTTCTTTTTCAGCACTTAAATTACCCGTTGCTTTACCAATGGCCGTAACTAACATCAATAATGCCACTAATTGTGCTGTAAAGGCTTTAGTACTCGCTACGCCAATTTCTGTGCCTGCGCGGGTCATAAAGGCTAAATCAGACTCACGCACTAAACTTGAACCTGAAACGTTACAAATTGTCATTGTGTGTGCAAAACCACGTTCTTTGGCAATACGTAATGCAGCTAAAGTATCTGCGGTTTCACCTGACTGAGAAAGTGTTAACAATAAGCTGTTTGGACGAGTAACAAAGTTGCGATAACGAAATTCAGAGGCAATTTCCACATCACAACTTATTCCCGCTAAATCTTCAAACCAATAACGGGCAACCATACCAGCATGGTAAGATGTTCCACAGGCAATAATTTGTACATGCTGAATATCTTTTAAAATTTCATTTGCCCCATTACCAATACTGTTTACGATCATTTCGTTATTGGTTAAGCGTCCTTCCATCGTATTCGCAAGTGCTACGGGTTGTTCAAAAATTTCTTTTTGCATAAAGTGGCGATACTGCCCTTTATCAGCAACGTCATATTCTGTATTAACGTTATGTAATTGACGTTCAACTTTTTCACCTTGAGCATTATAAATATGCACTTCACGACGGGTAATTTCAGCAATATCCCCTTCTTCTAAATACATAAAACGGCGCGTTACATTTAAGAGCGCTAATTGATCGGATGCTAAATAATTTTCACCAATACCTAAACCAATCACTAAAGGCGAACCTGAACGTGCAGCAATCACATGTTCCGGCTCAAGACGGCTCATAACCACCATGCCATAAGCACCGGTTAATTGTTTTACCGTTTTTTGCACCGCTTCTAATAAACTTCCTGCGCTTTGCATTTCTAAATTGACTAAATGTGCAATCACTTCTGTATCAGTTTGTGAAGTAAAGACATAACCTTTTTCTTGCAACATAGCGCGTAATTCTTGGTGGTTTTCAATAATGCCATTATGTACAACGGCATAATCACCAGAAACATGCGGATGAGCGTTTGCTTCATTAGGTTCACCATGCGTTGCCCAACGCGTATGAGCAATACCTGTTCCCCCGGTTAAAGGCTGTTTTTCTAATTTATCCGCTAAAACTTGTACTTTCCCCAATGCGCGTAAACGCGCTAAATGATGTTCGCCATCGACTACGGCTAATCCTGCAGAGTCATAGCCACGATATTCAAGGCGTTGCAAGCCGTGAATTAAAATTTCAGCGACATCTCGCTGTGCTACTGCACCAACAATTCCACACATCTTTATTTCCTGTTTGATTTTTAAGCTTTTTCGCTTTTTATAAAAAATAATGGCGCGTATTCTAGCGTATTTTGCTTGTTTAAAAAATAAAAAATTTTTTGCTTGCCTTTTAGACATAAAAAAAGCCCTGTTAAATAACAGGGCTTAAAAAACGGATTTTCTTATTGAATCGCATCTTTTAATGCTTTACCTGCAACAAATGCTGGTACTTTTGCCGCTGCAATTTCAATGGCTTCGCCAGTACGTGGGTTACGACCAGTACGTGCTTTACGTTCATTTACTTTAAAAGTACCAAAACCGATAAGTTGCACTGCATCACCGGCTTTTAAGCTTTCAGTTACTGCAGCTAAAGTTGCTTCCAATGCAGCTTTTGCGTCTTTTTTAGATAAATCTGCTTTGCTTGCAATTGCATCGATTAAATCTGTTTTGTTCATAAATCAATTCCTCTGTTTTTTTTGATTTAATTGGTCGAAAAACATTTTCGTCTTTTTTATAAAAAATAACTGTCCTACAGTCCGCATCAAGATACATTAAATTAGCGAAATTACAAAGAGTTATATGCATTTTTTGTGGGTTTGATCAACTTATTTTACAAATTCCACGCCAATGTTAGAAATTCCGACTTCTTTTAGCTCATTTTTTAAGTCTAAAATTAAAGCTACGTTATGCTTTTCACAATCTTTTAAGGCACGATAAATTTGCCATTGCACATCTAATTCTTGCTCAATTTGCGGGTCATTTTTTAAGTCTGTTTCACTTAAAGCCACT
>JAHHQY010000052.1 GCA_020026115.1 Actinobacillus sp.
ATAATCTTGAGCATGGCATTGTGCCACAAGGCTTAAATAAAAAAGTGGGCGAAATGCTGGATATTGGGCAAGGGAAAGTTTACAAAAAACAAAGCCAACAACTTAAAAAAGTTTCCCAAAATCAAGTGAAGGAAAAAACGCCATTAAGTTTGAAAGACTATGAAAAATTGCGTAAAAAATTACAACAGCAAATGTATCAATACGCACAGAATTTAGAGTTTGAAAAAGCCGCACAAACCCGAGATGAGTTGCACGCTTTAGAGCAAGAATTTATGCAAACGGGACTTTAAAAAAGCACTTCGCGCCGAAAAAAAGAAGCAAAATTTCGGCGCGAAGTTTTTTTTTATTCTTTTTTTAGTTAAAAAAAACACGAAAAAAAATTTTTTTATTCCTTATTCTTTATTGACTTTTTAAAAAATCTCATTTAAAAAATGAGAACGTTTTTTATAAAAAAAGCGTATGCAAACACAATTTCTTACTAAAAGGTCAATAATATTATGAAAAATTTAGACTGGAAAAATTTAGGTTTTGGCTATGTAAAAACCGATTATCGCTTTATCGCCCATTATAAAAATGGTCAATGGAATGACGGCGAGCTTGTGCGCGATAACCAATTTCTTATTTCAGAATCCGCCCCAGCGTTACACTACGGTCAACAATGTTTTGAAGGCTTAAAAGCCTATCGTTGCCAAGATGGCACAATCAATCTTTTCCGCCCCGATGAAAATGCAAAACGCTTACAACGCTCTTGCGAACGTTTGCTTATGCCAGCAGTACCGGAAAGTTTATTCTTAAAAGCCTGTAAAGCGGTTGTTCGTGCGAACGAAGAATGGCTTGGCCCTTATGGCAGTGGCGCGACACTTTACTTACGTCCCTTTGTGATTGGCGTAGGTGATAATTTAGGTTTAAGCCCGGCTGAAGAATATATTTTCTGTATTTTTGTCAGCCCAGTAGGGGCTTATTTTAAAGGTGGAATGAAACCGAGCAATTTCTTAATTTCGCCTTACGATCGAGCAGCACCACAAGGAACAGGCGCGGCGAAAGTTGGCGGAAACTATGCAGGTAGCTTACTTCCTGCAAAATTAGCCAAACAACAAGGCTTTGCAGATTGTATTTATTTAGACCCAGCAACACACACCAAAATTGAAGAAGTTGGGGCAGCAAACTTTTTTGCCATTACCCATGATGATAAGTTCGTCACCCCGCGTTCGCCGTCAATTTTACCAAGTATCACCAAATATTCGCTTTTATACTTAGCCAAAGAACGTCTAGGCCTTGATGTCTGTGAAGGGGACGTTTTTATTGATAAACTTGACGCTTATAAAGAAGCTGGCGCTTGCGGTACGGCTGCGGTGATTACGCCAATTGGGGGAATTGCATACAATGACAAGCTTCATGTATTTTATAGCGAAACAGAAGTCGGCCCGATTACGCGTAAACTTTACGAAGAACTGGTGGGCATTCAAAACGGTGATATTGAAGCACCAGAAGGTTGGATCGTAAAAGTGCCTTAATCTTTTTCTTTTTTCTTTTCACGCAATGCGATTTTGCATTGCGTTTTTTTAACCTTAAAAAGTGATGATAACAATGACAAACACAACAAAAATCGCCCCCTCAAGTGAGGGGGTTTCCTTAAGTTCCTTTCTTAATAAACTTCTCTTGGCGATGGCACTTGCGGTGGTGATAGCACTGGCACCTAACGCAATTCTTAGCTCGCTTTTAGCCCCTGTAAAACATTTACCAGCGGTACTGACTTTTCTTGATGGTTTAGTGATTATGCAAGGCTCACTTTCCTTTATTATGGGGGTTTTAGTGGGGATTGCCTTTAATTTCAATCCATTAAAAGTGGTGACTATTGGCATCACGGCGTTTATTTCTTCTGGCGTTTTAAAACATACCGATGCAGGATTTATGATGAAAGGCGTAGGGGATTTACTCAATGCGCTTATTTTCACCGCGATGGCCGTTTGGTTAACCTTAAAATTAAAAGATATTTTCGGCTCGCTTGCGTTAATTTTACAGCCAATTGTTGTTGCAGGCGGTGTGGGATTTTTAAGTGTTCTCGCATTACCTTATGTGGCGCAAATCACCTTATCCATTGGCGCACTGATTAGTTATTTTACCCAATTACAACCTTTATTGATGAGCGTTTTAATTGCGATATCTTTCGGCATTATTATTATTTCACCTATTTCTGCTGTGGCCGTCAGTTTGATTATTGACTTAACAGGCTTAAGCTCAGGGGCGGCGAATTTAGGTGTTACGGCAACAACTGCGGTATTAGTCGTAGGTTCTATTTTAGCGCGTAATAAAGCGGGCATCAGCTTGGCTATTTTCCTCGCAGCTATGAAGATGATGATTCCAAATTTATTCCGTCATCCTGTGATGTATGTGCCTATTGTTTTAAACGGCATATTAAGTGGCATTATGGCTTATATTTTTAACATCAAAGGCACGGCCTTTAGTGGTGGTTTTGGGATTGTGGGCTTTATTGGGCCGATTGAAGCCTATCAGCAAGCCTTGACTAGCGCGAGTCACCCTTTATTGATGGTGTTATTTGTGTACGCAGTCGTACCATTTTTCGGCGCGATCGTCTTTCACAAACTGTGCTGTAAACTGTTACCAAGTTACAGTGCCAAAATTTACGCTTTCCAAGCCGATTAGTTTTACCCCTTGGCTGGAAGAAAACGGCACGACTTCCAGCCAAAAATTTATGAACAAGTCCTTTATTTCCCTTATCTTTTTATCTTCTCAAACAAGCGCTTAATTTTTCTTGCGTTGTAAAATAGGCTAAATATTGTATAATTCAAAAATTTTTTTATAAATTAAAACCATAGGAAGACCCATGAAAAAATTAACGGCCGTGTTCGGCGTTTTAGCTTTTGGCGTTGTTATGCCAGCTTTAGGGGAAGATTTAGCCCACTTAATGCAAAATAGCCTTACACAATCTCCGCAAATTTTAAAAGCTCGCGCCGAAACTTTAGCCGCACAAGATCGCATGGAAAGCGCGAAATCCTTACATTATCCCACCTTAAAAGTCGGCGCGAATACCGTTGGGGCTGAATGGCATCGCGATAAAGCAGATAACGCCGAACATAAATTTTCCCCTTATGTTGAAGCGAGTGTGAATTTATATTCCTTTGGGGCGATTGAATCACAAGTCGATTCCATGCGAGCCGAGCGTGATTATTACCAACAAAAAACGCAAGAAATTGAACAAAACCTGGCCTATCATATTGGCGAAAGCTATTTAAGCGCCTTAAATGCGAAAGAGCATATTGCGGTGTTAAAAAATTCTTTAAGCCGTCATCAAAGTTTTTTAGCGGAAATTGGTGCCATTGTGAAACACGATAATGGTCGACGAAGCGAATATATTCAAGCGCAAGCGCGAAAATTGTTGGTGGAACAAAAAATCAATGAAGAACAACGTTTACTACAAACTCAATTAAATCGTTTACACACGTTAACGCAAAAAAACTTAACGTCGAAGGCCTTAAAAGCCCCTTTTGCGAATTTAAATTCCGCAGAATTAGTGCGTCGTTTTGGTGCGCAAGAAATATCACAACATCCCGCTTACTTAACGGCTCAAGCGCAAGTAAAAAGCAAAGAAGTGGATTATCAAATGGCAAAACATCGTAATTTACCTAGCATTGATTTAACCGGTCGCGCAGGTCGTGATGATCGCAGTGTGATGTTAAATGTGAGTTGGGGTGTTTATGACCGCGGAAATGAATATTACCGTCAAGAAAAAGCGCATTTACAAAAATCCGCCAGTGCAGATTTAAACGCTTTAGTTTTAAATTTACAAGAAATGAGTGCGCAAGCAAAAATTGATATGCAATTAGCGCAAAAAGCCTTACAGAATTTACACCAACAAATTACGGCAAACCGCAAAGTGGCCGATTTTTATCGCTTACAATTTAAAGTTGGGCGTAAGTCATTGTTTGAAGTATTAAGTGCTGAAAACGATTTAACGGAAGTACATAGTGCTTATGTGAATGCTCAATATCAATGGAATCGTGCTGTGTTGGATTATTTGCAAGCGCAAGGACAATTATTGCGCTGGGCGAATTTAAATAAATAACAGGGCGTTATTTATCGCACCTTGAACATTGAGGATTTTTAAAGAGAGAAAAATGCAACTAATCATAGAAAATTTAAGCGCGTTAAGCAAAATGCTAGGCTCGCCAATTTCAGTAGAAAGCTTAGCAACAAACAGCCCGCAAGGTTTGAGCAGTAAAACACAAGGCTCTAAATTTGCGCATCTTGTGGAATTTTTAAAAAGTGAAGGCTTAGAAAATTCCCTTTCTAAGCGCGCATTATCGGCCATTCCCCAATTAGCCTTACCTTGTTTATTGCTTTTACATAACGAAGAAGCGGCCATTTTAACGCAAGTAGAAAATACGCCAGAAGGGCGCGTATATGAAGTTTGCCAATTAGGCGGATTAAAAATGCGTGTGGATGAAAAAACGCTTGCGGAACAATATTTAGGGTATTGCTGGTTTGTAAAACCGCGAATTGTCGCAGATGTGAGTTCTGAATTGCCTGAATATCATTTACCGAAATCTTGGTTTTTAAAAGTAATTTGGCGATTTAAAGGCTATTATGCACAAGTGATTTTAGCTACGGTCTTGATTAACTTTTTAGCTTTAGTCAGTTCCCTTTATGTGATGAATGTTTACGACCGCGTCATTCCTAATAAAGCCTATCAAACCCTTTGGGTGCTATCGATTGGGGTCGTAATTGCGATTTCCTTTGAATTTTTTGCCAAAATTTTACGCGCTCGTTTAACCGATATTGCAGGCAAAAAAGCCGATTTAATTATTAGCAGTGCGCTTTTTCGGCGCGTGATGGGTTTGCGCCTACAAGAACGTCCCGCAAGTGCCGGCTCTTATGCTTCTAATTTGCGTGATTTTGAAGCCGTACGGGAA
>JAHHQY010000053.1 GCA_020026115.1 Actinobacillus sp.
GCCAAAAGGCGACGTTGCTTAATATTAAAAATGCGTCGTTTAGGCAAACTGTTTCAATTGTTGCAAGAGCAAAGCAAAAAAGCCTTTTGCGTCCACTTCTACCGCCACTTTCGTTTGTTTGCGATCTTTCAAGTTACCCCAAATATCGCAAGTTGTGCGCCCCATATTGTGTCCCGCATCGGTTTCCACTTCCACATACATATTTTGGAAAGTGAATAAATTCGGCGCGAGTAAGTAACCTACCGTTAAAGGATCGTGTAATGCGCCCCCTGGTAAGTTGTAATTACGGGCATAAAAGGCGCGGTAATTTTCTAAAATCTCAGCGACAAATTTCCCTGTGCGCGTGTTGAGAGCTAAAAAGTCCGCAATAATCTCTTGCGTCGCTAACACTTGATGAGTGGCGTTTAAGCCAAACATCGTAACCGGTGCTTGGCTCGCAAACACCACAGCGGCGGAATGAGGATCGGCCAACATATTAAATTCAGCGGCCGGCGTTCTATTGCCAAAAGAGGTACTTCCGCCCATTAACACAATTTCTTTAATTAACGGCACAATTTCAGGCGCTATTTTCATCGCTAAAGCAATGTTTGTTAATGCGCCTGTTGGGACAAGCACCACTTCGTGTGGGTTTTGCAACACCGTATCAATAATAAATTGTACGGCGTGTTTTTCGCCCACAGGAAATTTTGGTTCTGGCAAGTTAGTGCCAGCTAACCCGCTTTTGCCATGCACTGAAGCTGCATCAATACGAGGAAGAACTAAAGGCTCGCTTGCGCCTTTATAAATTGGCACTTGTTTATCCACCAACGAGCAAACAATATTCGCGTTGCGCGTGGTTTTTTCCACGTCCACATTACCAAAAACACTAGTAATGCCCAGAATATCTAATTTTTCACTGGATAAAGCCAATAAAATATTGATGGCATCATCGTTACCTGGATCGCAATCAAGGATAATTTTTGTTTTTTCCATCGTCATTCCCCCACTGAATGAAAAACAATTAGAAACTTTCGCGTAAGCCCACAGTTAAGTTAAAGACTAAATTATCCGCACGGCTGTCTTTGCTGTCTGCACAGAAATAGCCTTCACGTTCAAATTGATAAGCTTTTTCTGCTGGTGCTTGGATTAAAGATTTTTCCACAAAACCGTGTTTCACAACTAAAGATTCTGGATTTAACACTTCTTCAATGTTTTCTACTGCGCCTGGGTTTGCTACGGTAAATAAACGGTCGTATAAACGGAACTCTGCAGGTGCATTATCTTTTGCAGAAACCCAATGAATAACGCCTTTCACTTTGCGTCCATCGGCAGGATTTTTACCTAAGGTTTCAGGGTCATAAGTACAATATAAGGTTTCCACGTTGCCGTTCGCATCATAGTCTACGCGTTCTGCTTTAATCACATAAGCATTGCGTAAGCGTACTTCTTTACCTAACACTAAGCGTTTGTATTTTTTGTTGGCTTCTTCACGGAAATCCGCACGATCGATGTAAAGTTCGCGCGTAAATGGTAATTCGCGCACGCCCATTTCTTCACGATTTGGGTGGTTTGGTGCTTGTAACATTTCATCTGCGCCAAAGTTTTCGATAACCACTTTAATTGGATCGATCACCGCCATAGCGCGTGGTGCGTTTTCGTTTAAGTCGTCGCGAATACAGCTTTCTAAGGCTTTAAATTCAATCACGTTTTCTTGTTTTGTTACACCAATGCGGTGGCAAAATTCGCGTAATGCGCTTGGCGTATAACCACGGCGACGTAAACCTGAAATGGTTGGCATACGTGGGTCATTCCAACCATCAACGATTTTATCTTCTACTAATTTCAATAATTTACGTTTAGAGGTTAATGTGTACTCTAAATTTAAACGAGAAAATTCATATTGATGCGGTAAAGGACGTTCAATTGAAATGTTGTCTAATACCCAGTCATAAACTCGGCGGTTGTCTTGGAATTCTAAGGTACAAATAGAATGAGTAATGCGTTCAATGGCGTCCGAAATACAGTGCGTAAAATCGTACATTGGGTAAATGCACCATTTGTCGCCTGTTTGGTGATGCGTTGCAAATTTAATGCGATAAATCACCGGATCGCGCATCACCATAAAAGGCGACGCCATATCGATTTTCGCACGTAAGCTCATTTTGCCTTCTTCAACTTCGCCGTTTTTCATTTTTTCAAATAAAGCTAAGTTTTCTTCTACGCTACGATCACGATACGGGCTGTTTTTACCTGGTTCTGTTAAAGTTCCGCGGTATTCGCGCATTTCTTCTGGGCTTAATTCATCGACATAAGCTAAGCCTTTTTTAATTAACTCAATCGCATAGCCATAAAGCGCATCAAAATAATCTGAAGCATAATGAGGTTTACCTGCCCATTTAAAGCCTAACCATTCAACGTCTTGTTTGATGGAATCAACATATTCTACTTCTTCTTTCGTTGGGTTAGTGTCATCAAAACGTAGGTTACATAAGCCGTTATAATCTTCTGCGATACCAAAGTTTAAGCAAATGGATTTTGCGTGACCAATGTGTAAATAACCGTTTGGTTCTGGTGGAAAACGGGTGTGAACTTGGGTGTGTTTACCGCTGGCTAAATCTTCATCAATAATATGACGAATAAAATTACTTGGACGATTTTCTACATTCTCTGTTGTTTCTGCGTGGCTCATTTCGTGACCTCAATAAAATTTGACAAAAAAAAGTGGCGTTATTCTACCTTTTTTAAAGGGGGAATACAAAGAGGAACAT
>JAHHQY010000054.1 GCA_020026115.1 Actinobacillus sp.
TCTTTGCAATCGTTTCGATGAAAAATAAGTAAAAAAAAGAACTTAATCAAAAAATGATTAAAACGAAATAAAAGAGGGGATATTCAAGTGCTTTAATTTTAAGCAATTTCATTCAAATGAAATGATGATTAAATAATCAGTCCTTTTAAATAAAGATAAAGAATAGGAACTTATTCATTATTAAAAAAATTGTTATAATTTTAAGCGATTTTATAAAAATGTTTTGTTTAAACAGAAAAAGAGAAGGAATAAAGAGGATAACATGGATAAATCAGCTTATTTTCAACAAAAATATGACCTATCAGCAACACATTCAGAAGTCAAAGCCTTAGCAGAATTGATTTCACCTTGTAAAGTCTTAGATTTAGGCTGTGGAAGAGGGCGTAATGCGTTGTATTTAAGTAGGTTAGGTTTTGATGTTACGGCCGTGGATCAAAATGAAAAAGCCTTAGATTGTTTACGTTTTGCAAGTCGAGAAGAAAACTTACCTATTCAAATTGAGCATTATGATATTCATCAAGGGCAAATTAAGGAAGAATATGACCTAATTTTTTCTACCGTTGTTTTAATGTTTTTGCGTCCAGAGCGTGTTCCTGCTGTATTGCAAAATATGCAAGCACAAACGCGAAAAGGCGGTTATAACTTAATTGTTGTCGCAATGGATACGCAAGATTGCCCTTGCCCTGTGGGCTTTTCTGCGCCTTTTAAAGAACAGGTTTTACTCAATGCGTATGCAGGTTGGAAAATTTTAAAATATAACGAAAATATGGGGGAATTGCATAAGTTAGATGCTCAAGGCAAACGTCTTAAAATGCGATTTGCGACCTTATTAGCCCAAAAAGAAGCATAAAAAAAGAAAAGTGAAAGGGAAGTTCACTTTTCTTGGAAAGCAAAAAACGAAACGAAATGCAGAGATCTCGTTTCGTTTTATTTTAAATTTAAGCAAATTATTCTGCTGAAATATCTTCAGCTGTTTCTACGTTGCTGTTGCCGTTATGCACTTGATTATTATTGTGGTGTGAAACCGCACGCGCAGGAACTACGGTAGAAATAGCGTGTTTATAAACCATTTGGTTAACAGTGTTTTTTAATAAAATAACAAATTGATCGAATGACTCGATTTGACCTTGTAGTTTAATACCGTTTACTAAATAAATAGAAACAGGAATACGTTCACGTCGAAGTGAATTTAAGTAAGGATCTTGTAATGATTGCCCTTTTGCCATGTTGCTTTCCTTTTTGTTAATTCAAAGAGATGAAAAACTTTAGAAACTTAAATATAACAGTAAAAATTGTGCTTGTCATTACTGAAATTCATTATTTTATCGTTTGCACCTGTTCTATGATGCGCTGTTCGTTTTCTTCTAGTGTTAAACTGTCAAGCCAAGTAAGTGGCCAAGACCAACCGCGCAACCAAGTGATTTGACGTTTTGCTAATTGACGGGTTGCACAGATGCCACGAAAGACCATTTCCTCATAATCATAATCGCCTTGCAAATATTCCCACATTTGTCGATAGCCTACGCAACGAATGGAAGGGAGATTTAAATGCAAATCAGGGCGTTTAAATAAGGCTTCAACTTCTTGTTGAAAACCAAGCTCAAGCATTTTATGAAAACGTTGTTCAATGCGTTCGTGTAAAATTTTGCGATCTTGCGGTGCAATAGCAAATTGTAAAATCTCATAAGGTAAAGGTTCGCCTTTTTCTGCGCTTAATTCCGTTAAGGTTTTGCCGGTAATGTAGAAAACTTCCAAAGCGCGGTTAATTCTTTGGCTGTCATTAGGATTGATACGTTTTGCAGAAATCGGGTCTATTTGCGCTAATTCTTGATGTAAGGACGCCCAACCTTCTTGGCTGGCTTTACGTTCAATTTCTTGTCTAATCTCTTTATCAGCAGAAGGTAAGGGCGACAAGCCTTCTAATAAAGCTTTGTAATACAACATGGTTCCGCCGACTAATAAAGGAATATTCCCTCGCGCCGAAATTTCGGCCATTTCGCGCAAAGCATCTTTGCGAAATTCTGCAGCGGAATAACTTTCAGAGGGATCTTTTATATCAATTAAACGATGTGGTGCTAAAGCCAACTCTTCTTTACTTGGTTTTGCTGAACCAATATCCATACCGCGATAAATAAGGGCAGAGTCCACACTAATAACTTCTACGGGTAATTTCTGCCGTAAGGCGATGGCAAGATCGGTTTTTCCCGATGCCGTTGGCCCCATTAAAAAAAGAGCTAAAGGTTTTTTCATAGTTGTTCCAAATACGGTTGTAAATTAAGGGGA
>JAHHQY010000006.1 GCA_020026115.1 Actinobacillus sp.
ACCGACACGGGGATTTTCAATCCCCTGCTCTACCGACTGAGCTATCGAGGCAACGTAGCACAATATTTTATTGCGTAACGTTTCAGTGGTGCGTATTAAACGATTTTAGCCTTATCCTGTCAACCAAATTTTAATTTTTCTGCCTCGTTTGCGTGAATTATGCGCGCAATGAGCGTATAATAAGCAATTTTCGCTTCCACTTAAATGCAAAAACTCACAAAGCACATCACTTTGCCGCTTTAAGCAATTTTTTCGGCGCGATATGTCGAACTTGGTTTTAGAATTTCTTCTCTTGCCGCAACCACTTGCAATTCATATTCACCTGATTTTTGCGTCATGGCCATCACATCATTTACAGCATTCGCTGTATGTTCAAACGCGGCTAAATCGCTTTGACCATTTAAAAGGTTAGCGAGGAAAATGCCGGCTGTTAAATCGCCAACGCCAACTGGTTCACGCGAAAATTCATGTAATGGGCGACTTATATGCCAAACGCCTTCTGCTGTGGCTAAGAGCATTTCAAATTTATCTTTTTCTTTCCCTACACGACTTAAATGTTTTACTAATACTTTTTTGGCGCCTGTTGCTAAAATGGCTTGTACCGCTTTCAGTGCATCAGCAAAATTTTCCACAGGCAAGCCACTTAATTCGCGTAATTCCACTAAGTTTGGCGTCACAATATCTGCCACAGGTAAGGCAATTTTACATAGATTTTCTTTTACCCCATCTGCCACAATACAGCCTTTATCAGGATGTCCCATAACAGGATCGCATAAATAAATCGCATTCGGATTGGCTTTTTTTACTGTTTGCACAACCTCTACGATTTCTTGCACTTGTTCTGCTGAGCCCATGTATCCTGAAAGCACGGCATCACATTTTTTTAATTGATCGATATTTTGAATTCCGCACACAATGTCAGCAATTTGCCCTTGTGGCATAACCATACCTGTCCATTTCCCATATTGAGTATGGTTAGAAAATTGCACCGTATTTAAGGCCCAAACATCCGCACCTAATAATTGCATCGGGAAAGTTGCGGCTTTATTGCCCGCATAACCAAACACCACGTGAGATTGAATCGAAAGAATGTGTTTCATAAAAAATCCTTCTGCTTTATAAACATAAAGTGCAGAAATAACCGCACTTTATTTTGAAATAATTAACAATATCCGTAACTTAATAAACGTTGGTAACGGCGTTCTTGTAACTCTTTGAGTTCCAACTGGCGTAAGTTTGCCAAATCTTCCACTAAACGTTGTTTTAAGTTTTCTGCCATTTGCGCATAATCACGATGAGCGCCACCTAAAGGCTCTGCGACCACATTATCAATTAATTTTAATTCATGTAAGCGCGCTGCCGTCATTCCCATGACTTCTGCGGCCGTTGAGGCTTTATCCGCACTTTTCCATAAAATAGAGGCGCAACCTTCTGGCGAAATAACCGAATATGTACTGTATTGCAACATATTCACCACGTCACCAACCCCGATGGCTAAAGCGCCACCTGAACCACCTTCGCCAATAACGGTGCAAATTACCGGCACGCTTAAAGTGGACATTTCACGCAGATTTCGCGCAATCGCTTCAGCTTGACCACGTTCTTCTGCGCCAACACCAGGATAAGCACCCGGCGTGTCAATAAAGGTGAAAATAGGTAATTTAAAGCGTTCTGCCATTTCCATTAAGCGCAAAGCCTTACGATAACCTTCTGGTTTTGGCATACCAAAATTACGCACAACTTTCTGTTTTGTGCTTCGGCCTTTTTGATGCCCAATAACCATCACAGGTTCGCCATTAAAACGCGCTAAACCGCCCACAATCGCTTTATCATCGGCATAGGCGCGATCGCCGGCTAATTCTTGAAAATCCGTAAAAATCGCCTCGATATAATCTAACGTGTAAGGGCGATTAGGATGACGGGCTAATTTAGAGACTTGCCAAGCATCTAAATTATTAAAAATTTTTTCTGTTAATTCCGTGCTTTTTTTCTGTAAACGAGCAATTTCATCGTTTAAATCGAGCTTTTCATCTTGATGTGTCACATTGCGTAAGGCGTCAATTTTAGCCTCTAATTCGGCAATGGGTAACTCAAAATCTAAATATTCCTGTTGCATGAGTTTTTCCTAATTTTTATGCGAAAAAATATTTCGTACTCTAACAAGATTTTATACAAGGCGCAACGCTCAGCTTATGCCCGCTTGCACAAATTTTCGGCGCGAGAGATCAAATTCCTTTTCGCATTTTCCCTGCTTTTGTGGCATAATTTTTCGTCTTTTTAATTGAGAAAACCCAAATCTTATCATGTCAGAAACACCTTTAGAAAATCCGTCCAATCCTGAAAATAATAACGAAGATAATGCCTTAAAAAACCGTTTCCGTGGTTTTTTCCCTGTGGTTATTGATGTGGAAACCGGAGGCTTAAACGCACAAAGTGACGCCTTATTAGAACTTGCTGCGGTGACGCTAAAAATGGATGAAAACGGCGTTTTAGCGCCCGATAAAACCTTTCACGCGCATATTGAACCCTTTGAAGGTGCAGGCTTAAATCCTGAGTCTCTCAAAATTAACGGCATTGATATTCACAATCCCTTGCGTCAAGCCATGCCAGAAGAAGAGGCTTTGCGCCAACTTTTTCAATTAATTCGCCGAGAACAAAAAGCTGCAGGTTGTCAACGTTCTGTTATTGTGGCGCATAATGCTATGTTTGACCAAAATTTCCTTATGGCTGCCGTTGAGCGTGCGGGCGTTAAACGTAACCCTTTTCATCCTTTTGCGATGTTTGATACCGCAACTTTAGCGGGCTTAATATTCGGTCAAACCGTTTTAGTAAAAGCCTGCCAAGCGGCGCAAATTCCTTTTGATAGCAAACAAGCCCATGGCGCACTTTATGATACAGAGCGTACCGCCGAGTTATTCTGCTATATGGTCAATTACTTGAAAGATTTAGGTGGCTTCCCGCATAAAATCTTGCCTCGCGCCGAAAATTAAGCCCAGCCTTGTGGAAGAAAATTCCCTTTTTTGCAAATTTTTTCAGCAAAATGCTAGACAGGGAATTTTTTTCCGTGTATATCTTTAACCACTTTATTTGAAAAATATTAGGACAACTGAATGCCACAGGCTAACTTTACTTTTTCATCTTTTACTCTTCCCGCTAAGTTGTTAAATACGCTTTCTTGTTCAAAACAACTCGGCGGTTATCCCCATCATTCTTTGTCGCACGCTTAAACCTCCCTAGCGAGGATTTTTCTCGGAATTTTTCCAACTCTTTTATTTTTCTTAACTTTTTTTATTTATCTTTATAAAGGACAAACACAATGTTATTAACCAATCCAGTAATACTGTCCATTTTAGTATTGCTGACGTTAAGTTTATTACGCGTTAATGTGGTACTAGGATTAGTTATTTCCGCTCTGGTCGCTGGCTTTTCAAGCGATCTTGGCGTAACCAAAACCATTAATACTTTTGTTAATGGCTTAGGCGGTGGCTCTGAAGTTGCCATGAACTATGCCATTTTAGGCGCCTTTGCCGTTGCCATTTCACGTTCTGGCGTGACGGATTTATTGGCTTATAAAGTCATTCGCCGTATGGGAAAACGCCCAACAGGTGCTTCTATTGCGCACTTTAAATACATTATTTTAGGCATTTTATTAGCCTTCTCCATTGCGTCGCAAAACTTGCTACCCGTGCATATTGCTTTTATTCCTATTGTTATTCCGCCTTTAATTTCTATTTTTAATAAATTAAAACTCGATCGTCGCGCCGTCGCTTGTGTGCTAACGTTCGGCTTAACCTCCACTTATATGTGGTTGCCTGTAGGGTTTGGGAAAATCTTTATTGAAAGTGTCCTTGTTAAAAATATTAACTTAGTTGGCGAACCTTTGAATTTACACACTACCGTAGGCGAGGTGTCTTTAGCCATGTTAATTCCCGTTGCGGGAATGCTTTTGGGCTTATTCATTGCTGTGTTTATTTCTTACCGCAAACCTCGCACTTATAAAAGCTCTATTGAAGCACCTTCTGAAGAAGAAATCGAACGCCACATTTCGAGCATTAAACCTTTCCACATTTGGGTTTCTTTAGTGGCGGTTGTGGTCACTTTCGCTTTACAACTGATGACCTCTTCTACAATTATTGGTGGTTTAGCCGGTTTAATGATTTTCGGTATAAGTGGTGTTTTCCGCTTAAAAGAAAGTAACGATATTTTCCATCAAGGTTTAAACTTAATGGCAATGATTGGCTTTGTGATGATCGCCGCTTCAGGTTTTGCTGCGGTCATTAACGCCACAGGTTGCGTTGATGTGTTAATTCACAGCTTTAGTGAAGGTTTAGGCCCAGATAACAAAGGCTTAGCGGCATTTTTAATGTTAATTGTAGGCTTATTTATCACAATGGGGATTGGCTCTTCTTTCTCTACCGTGCCAATTATTACCTCTATTTATGTGCCACTTTGCATTAGTTTAGGTTTCTCGCCTTTAGCAACGATTGTTATTGTTGGGGTTTCTGCCGCTTTAGGTGATGCCGGTTCACCCGCTTCTGACTCAACCTTAGGCCCAACTTCTGGCTTAAATGTAGATGGAAAACACGATCACATTTGGGATTCGGTTGTACCGACTTTTTTACACTATAATATTCCATTAGTGGCTTTCGGTTGGTTAGCGGCTATGACGTTATAACCACATTCTTCTTGGAAATAAGGGGTGAAAGCCCCTTATTTTTTGGTAAAAATTATGCAAAAAACACGAAAAATTATTAAACGTCGCCAATATGAAACAGGCGATAAACTTTGCGAACATCCTTTATTAAATCACCTTTATCGCGCTCGCCACATTCACTCTAGCGCGGATCTTTCTCGCGCCTTAAACCAACTTTGCCCACCCCATTTGCTCAAAAATATGCAACAAGCGGTGGATTTGTTGATCACTCTCCGAGAAAAACAACAACATATTGTTATTGTTGGTGATTTTGATGCCGATGGCGCAACCAGTACGGCCTTAAGCATGAGTGCTTTACAGCAATTAGGTTTTAAAAACTTAAGCTATATTATTCCTGACCGTTTTGAACAAGGTTATGGCTTAAGCGTTTCTGTCGCTAAGGTTGCTTTGGCTCAAGGCGCAGAATGCGTGATGACCGTCGATAACGGTGTGTCTTCTTTAGATGGGGTAAATTATTTAAAAAAACATGGCGTTAAAGTGTTAATTACAGATCATCACTTGCCTGGTGAGCATTTACCGCCAGCCGATGCAATTATTAATCCAAATTTAAAAGACTGCCCATTCCCATCCAAGGCTTTAGCAGGGGTTGGCGTCGCTTTTTATTTAATGTTGGCTTTACGCGCTAAATTGCGTGAAATGGGCGTTTTTAACCAAGAAACCCAACCAAACTTTTTGGCTTTATTAGATTTAGTTGCCTTAGGAACGATTGCCGATGTCGTCGCTTTGGATAAAAACAATCGTATTTTGGCCTATCAAGGTTTAGCTCGCATTCAAAAAGGCCTTTGCCGTCCGGGTATTCGCGCTTTGGTGGAAGTCGCGCGCCGTAACTTGCAAGAACTTAGCGCTTCCGACTTAGGTTTTGCTATTGCCCCACGTTTAAATGCCGCAGGCCGTTTAGATAATATGGGGTTAGGCGTTGATTTATTATTATGTGAAGATATGCAAAAAGCGCGCGCTATGGCTTATGAGTTAGATGAACTTAACCAAACGCGCCGTGAAATTGAAAGCGGAATGAAAGATGAAGCCGTGCAAATTTGCAAAAACCTAAGCCGTTTACAAGATAATATTCCTTTTGGGATTGCGATTTATCAAGCCGATTGGCATCAAGGGGTGTTAGGCATCGTCGCTTCTCGCATTAAAGATAAATATTACCGCCCAACTGTGGCCTTCGCCAAAGAACAAGAAGGCATTTTACGCGGGTCTGCTCGCTCTATTGATGGGGTGCATATTCGTGATGTTTTAGAACGCATTCACAGTCAGCATCCTGAAATGATGGTAAAATTCGGTGGCCACGCTATGGCGGCAGGTTTAAGTCTTCGCGCCGAATTTTTAGATCGCTTCCAAAAAATCTTTAACGACACCATCAAAAATTGGATTCATCCCGAACAACTGCAAGGCATTATTTGGAGCGATGGTGAGCTAAGTTGCGATCAATTAAATTTAAGCACCGCAGAGCTATTAAAAAATGCTGGCCCTTGGGGACAAGCTTTCCCCGAACCGGTTTTTGATGGCGAATTTCATGTGCTACAACAACGTTTATTAAAAGACGCGCATTTAAAACTTATGGTTGAACCTAAAAATGGCGGACCTTTATTAGACGCCATTATGTTTAATATTGATCGTGACTTATATCCCGATTTTTCAATAAAAAACATTCGCTTAGCCTATAAATTAGATATTAATGAATTTCGTGGCAATCGCTCGGTACAGCTTTTGCTCGAACATATTGAACCCTTAACAAATTAATGGAGAAACCATGAAAATTGGAATTATTGGCGCAATGCCTCAAGAAGTGGCCATTTTAGCCGATTTAATGACCGAAAAAACCAGCACGCAAATCGCCTCTTGCACGCTTTATCAAGGTAAAATTAATGGTCACGACGTCGCCTTATTACAAAGCGGAATTGGGAAAGTTGCCGCGGCAATGGGAACTACCTTATTATTAGAAATCGCTCAACCTGATGTGGTTATCAACACCGGTTCAGCAGGTGGCGTCGGTGCAGGCTTAAGTGTCGGTGACGTGGTCATTTCTCAAGAAACCGTACATCATGATGCCGATGTTACGGCTTTCGGCTATGCCAAAGGCCAATTACCGGCTTGCCCAGAACGCTTTATTTCTGCGGAAAATCTCGTTAAATTAGTTGCCGACATTGCTCAAGCACAAGGTCAAAATGTGAAGTTTGGCTTAATTGCTTCAGGAGATAGCTTTATTCAAGGTGGCGAACGTCTTGCTCAAATTAAAGCGGACTTTGCTGGCGTTTTAGCCGTAGAAATGGAAGCGGCTGCCATTGCGCAAGTTTGCCACGCTTTTCAAGTTCCTTTTGTTGTCGTGCGCGCAATTTCCGATGCAGGCGACGGTCAAGCCAATATGTCTTTTGAAGAGTTTTTACCGATTGCCGCAGAAAAATCGTCCAAAATGGTTTTAGCACTTTTAAACGTTTTGGCTTAATTATTTAGTTTAACGGGAGGAAAAATGGCCGATCCACATATTAAATCACCCATGGATTTTTGGGATTATTTTACTGTTATTGTTTATCGCTCAGGTTTTGTCTTAGCCACAATTATGTTGCCCCTTTTAATTATTCTACCCTCACCACAACTTGGATATAGCGGGTGCTTAATTGCAGCGACAATGTTGGCCTCTAGCGTACATTTATACTTAAAAAATTTTCGCATCGTCTTTCAATATGCTATGTGGCTGGGCTTGTTGTGCGCCATTTTCAACCAAGCCGAACTTGCCCTTGGCGCGACTTTTTTTGTCATTGGCGGATTAAGTTTTAAAGAGTATTTCTGTTTTCGTGTTTTCGGCCTCAATTTCCAACCCATTTTTATGGCCTTACTTTGGTTAAGCTTAATGCTAAATTGGGTTTTAATGAGCCAAATTTTAACGGCGATTGTGACCCTTTTATTGTTCATTTTAAGCATTCAAAAATGGCGTATGCCTTTACATTTTGATATTGGCGATAAAACTAAATACCAAATTTAATTTCATCTCGCGCCGAAATTTTTCCTACCTTTTTTCGGCGCGAGCGTTCTTTTTTCTCTCGCACTTAACATTTTCCTAGACTTTTCGCTCGCTCATGCCATGCCCTTTTCGAGGATTTTTTGGAAAAGTTTTAGAAAATTTTATCTATTTTGTTGTATGATATGCGCTCATTTTTCACAAAATGATTCTTGCACGCACGCTGTTATAAAATAAAAGCGCGTGTTTCTTTTTCACCTGAATAGGATGTGATTTTGGACAATATTCCCCTTAGTAGCTTATTTATTGCACTGTTAATTTTATTGGTGCTTTCTGCATACTTTTCTGGCTCTGAAACAGGGCTACTTTCTGTCAATCGTTACCGTATGCGCTTTTTAGCGGAAAAAGGTAACAAAGGCGCACAAAAAACGGAAAAACTCCTTAATAAAACCGATTTACTGCTTAGCCTTATTCTTATTTGTAATAACTTAATTAATATTTCCGCTTCTGCTATTGCGACCATTTTAGGTATGCGCTTATACGGTGATATGGGCGTGGCCATTGCAACGGGCGCACTGACTTTCTTTATGCTGATTTTTGCGGAAATTTTACCTAAAACCATCGCCGCACTTTATCCGGAAAAAGTGGCTTTCCTTTCTAGCCATATCATTATGCCTTTATCAAAAATTTTAAGCCCCGTCGTGCTTTTAATGAACGTGATTATTAAAGGTTTAATGAAATTATTTGGTGTTAAAAACGAAACGAAAACCCATAATTTAAGCCCTGAAGAACTTCGCTCTATTGTTAATCAATCAGGTAAATATATTCCTTCTGCGCACCAAGATATGTTGCTTTCTATTTTAGATTTAGAAGAAGTGACCGTAGATGACATTATGGTGCCACGCAACGATATTGGCGGAATTGATATTGAAGATGATTGGAAATCCATTATGCGTCAACTTAATCACGCCGCTCATGGACGCATTGTTTTGTATAAAAATAGCATTGATGAACAAGTCATTGGCATTTTACGCGTTCGTGAAGCCTATCGTTTAATGTTGGATAAAAATGAATTTACCAAAGAAATGCTGATTCGCGCCGCAGATGAAGCCTATTTTATTCCTGAAGCTACGCCTCTTAATGTGCAGTTATTAAACTTTCGCACAAAAAGAGAACGCATTGGTTTGGTGATTGACGAATACGGCGACATTAAAGGTTTGGTTACATTAGAAGATATTTTAGAAGAAATTGTCGGTGAGTTTACCACCTCAACCGCGCCAAGTATTGATGAAGAAGTTGAACGTCAATCTGATGGTTCTATTATTATTGACGGTTCGGCTAACTTACGCGATTTAAATAAAATGTTCCATTGGCATTTGGATAATGAGGAAGTTCGCACCTTTAATGGTTGGATTTTAGAACACGCAGAAGAAATTCCCAATGAAGGTAAAGTCTTTAAAATTGATGGTTTAAAAATCACCATCTTAGATGTCGCTGATAATATGGTAAAACAAGCCAAAGTAGAAAAATGTAATTAAAAATCAGCGTAATATATTTACCTTGCTAAACCTACACAGAATAGCGATAATAAAGCGCTTTTTGTGTGGGTTATTTCATGCAAAAATTTTTACCTTTATTGAAGTCTATTTTAATGCAGCATTTGGCATAAGACATTAAAATTTCAATAATTTTTCGCAAAACATTTTGCGCTTATCTAAGGTCTTTCCCTTAGGTTTGTGGGCAACAAACTTTGCCACAGATTTTCAATGCACCCAGCAACTGACAGTCGAGAGATTGACATTTTGCGTAAGACACGAGGTCGAAAATTAAGCTTATGCGAATGTTTTGATGTATTTCATAATTAAAAAGAGAAAGTTAATGAAAAGAATGTTAATTAATGCAACTCAAAAAGAAGAGTTGCGTGTCGCCCTTGTGGATGGGCAACGATTATTCGATTTAGATATCGAAAGCAATAGCCACGAACAAAAAAAAGCGAACATTTACAAAGGAAAAATCACCCGTGTTGAACCAAGCCTTGAAGCTGCATTTGTAGATTATGGCGCGGAACGTCACGGCTTTTTACCATTAAAAGAAATCGCGCGTGAATATTTCCCTGCTGATTATGTGTATCAAGGTCGTCCAAATATTCGCGATATCATCACCGAAGGACAAGAAGTGATTGTCCAAGTGACCAAAGAAGAACGTGGAAATAAAGGCGCAGCCTTAACCACTTTCGTTTCTTTAGCCGGTAGCTACCTTGTTATCATGCCAAACAACCCTCGTGCTGGCGGTATTTCTCGCCGTATCGAAGGTGATGAACGCATGGAATTAAAAGAAGCCTTAAGTTCTTTAAACGTACCTGAAGGCGTAGGTTTAATCGTGCGCACTGCAGGGGTAGGTAAATCACCAGAAGAATTACAATGGGACTTACAAGTTCTTTTACATCATTGGGACGCCATCAAACAAGCGGCGGGAAATCGTCCTGCACCTTTTTTAATTCATCAAGAAAGCGATGTGATTGTCCGTGCAATTCGTGACTATTTGCGCCGTGATATTGGTGAAATCTTAATTGATAATCCTCGTGTTTTTGAAAAAGCAAAAGCACACATTAAATTGGTTCGCCCTGATTTCATCAATCGCGTCAAACTTTACCAAGGCGAAGTTCCGCTTTTCAGCCATTATCAAATTGAATCGCAAATTGAATCCGCCTTCCAACGTGAAGTACGTTTACCTTCTGGCGGTTCGATTGTTATTGATGCAACTGAAGCGTTAATTGCGATTGACATTAATTCGGCGCGAGCAACACGCGGAAGCGATATTGAAGAAACCGCTCTTAATACCAACCTAGAAGCAGCCGATGAAATTGCACGTCAATTACGTTTGCGTGATTTAGGCGGTTTAGTGGTCATCGACTTTATTGATATGGGACCTGTTCGCAATCAACGTGAAGTTGAAAATCGTATGCGTGAAGCCGTACGTCAAGACCGCGCTCGCATCCAAATTAGCCGTATTTCTCGTTTCGGTTTATTAGAAATGTCACGCCAACGCTTAAGCCCATCTTTAGGCGAATCCGCATGCCATATTTGCCCACGTTGCCAAGGCACCGGAAAAGTGCGTGATAATGAATCACTTTCTTTATCTATTTTACGTTTACTGGAAGAAGAAGCCTTAAAAGAAAATACCAAACAAGTACATTGTATTGTGCCGGTTAAAATTGCTTCTTACTTACTAAATGAAAAACGTAAAGCCATTTACAACATTGAAAAACGTCATAATGTGAATATTCTTGTGGTGCCAAATGAATCCATGGAAACCCCACATTTCCACGTTTCTCGTGTACGCGATGGCGAAGAAAGCGATATTTTAAGCTACCATTTAGCCAAATTACACGAACAAAAAGAAAATGTGTCCGTGCAAGAAGAAGCATTAGTTGCGCGCACTTTTGAAACACCTGCGGTAAACAGCGAAAACATAGCAGAAAAAGCCGCGGTTTCTCTTGCTATTGAAACCCCAGCGCCAACAGCGAAAAAAGAAGAAAAACCTTCTTTAATCACGCGTATTTTAAATGGCCTAAAAGCTCTCTTTACTTCTGCACCAAAAGAAGAAACAAAAGCAAAACCTGCGCGTAAAACACGTAATCGTCGTCCAAACGATCGTCGTAATAACAATAATCGTCGTCGTCCTGAAGCCAATAACGCTAACGAAAATCGTCCTGCGCGTCCTGAACGCAAAGCCACACGAATTCGTAAAGAAAACCGCGATGTTCGCACCGAAAATAGCCAGGCAACCCCTGAAGTTGAAGTAGCAAAAGAAACCACCGTTAAAGAGCGTCGTCAACGTCGCGATTTAAACAAAAAAGTTCGAGTAGCAAAATCTGAAAATTCGGCGCGAGTGAACAACAATAAAGCGCAAGAAGCCGAAGTTCTTCCTACGAGCAAACCTTTAGCTGAAAATAAAAAAACAACGCCTGAGGTTGCCCCAGCTACAACAACGAAAGAAAGCAAAAAAGAGGCTTTAAAACCGACTGTAGACAAAACCGTAACGGAAGAAGTGCAAAAAGCGAAAGAAAATAATGCGAATAATGCGAAAGAAAAAGCAGAAAATCGCAAAGAAAATCAAAGCAATCGCAACAACCGTCAACGTCGTTTACCACGTCATTTACGTTTAAATAATAAACGTCGCCGTTCAGATGAAGAGAAAGCGCCAATGCCATTAACGGGCGGTGTAATGTCCCCTGAATTAGCGATGGGTAAAGTGTGGGTACAAGTGCCAACGCCTGCAACAAGTGAGAAAAAAGCGGAGAAAAATACCCCATTCTTATCCGTTGATGAATTACTTGCACAAGAAGAAAAAACGCCAATCACAACCCCTGCTATTGATTTTATCGTTGCAGAAAAAACGGTTGAAATGCCAACCCCAGTTGTGGATGTGATTACTCAACCTGCAAATGAAGCGGTTGAGAAAAAAGTGCAGGCATCTTTACAGCGTTTGAGTGCTAAAGCGACCCAATGTGTTGCCGAACCTTTAAATGCGCCGTCTTTTACAACAGAACCTTTCCAATCGACTTATCATTTTAGTGGTCGCATTGGTACAATTTCTGCGGTAAATCACATTAAAGCTCAACCAACTCAAGCATTAGCACAAGAAAAAATTTCTGAGGCTTATCCAATTCAAATTTGGGCAAACTCTCGTTATTATTTCTACGGTAAAGGCGATGCGGGTCATCAACGTGCCATTAGCCACGTTTATGCTGAGCCAACGCAAGCTGAAGCAAAATAAACGAAAATCCCGCCTTTGGCGGGATTTTTTATTGCTCGTTAATCTCTACAATAATCAGTTCTTCTCTTTTTTTCGGCGCGAGTGCCATGTCCACTTTAAAGCGCACGTTAAAATCATACAATTTCACCCCATAAATACGTTCACTTGCTTTATTTTTTTGGTATGCAGGTCTTGGATCTTGCCCTAAAACTTCTTGTAAAAAACGCTGAAAATGTGGAATTTTTTGCTCAATTTCTTGAGCTTTTTTTAAAGCTTGCGCCGAAAATTTGACTTCTAGATTTGTTTGCGGTTTTTCCTGAGCAAAACTCGACTGCGCCAAAGGCTCACTGTCCGCATAAGCAATATAAGGCTTAATATCAAAAATTGGCGTTCCGTTTACCAAATCCACCGCGCCTAAATATAAATAAACCTTCCCTTGTTCACAAACGACTTTTTCCAAACGCACTTTTGATAAACCAATCGGATTGGGGCGATGCGTTGCGCGCGAGGCAAAGACCCCAATACGCTCATTCCCACCTAAACGCGGTGGACGAACAGTGGGTTGCCATTTTCCTTGTGGCACTTGATCAAATTGAAAAATAAGCCACACATGGGAAAATTCAGCTAAACCACGCACCGCTTCTGGCACATTAAAAGGCGGTAAAAGTTCAAGAATCCCTTTCCCATCTTGCACTAAATTCGGTTGGCGTGGTACGGCAAATTTTTCTTGATAAGGACTATGAAGAACAGCGACGGGTTGTAAAGTTAAATTTTTGCTTTGCATAACGATAAAAATAAGAAAAAAACTGAGTATAACACAGGCAAAAAAGCAAAAATATATGCCTTTTTGCCCAGCAAAAGGGTAAAATACGCCCCAATTTTCATTCAATATCTACTATCTTATGAAGCAAACAATCAAAACTTGGCTTGAAACGACTCGTCCAAAAACCTTACCCTTAGCCGCCGCCTCCATTATTACAGGTTCAGCCTTAGCTTTTTGGGATCAACATTTTAACTACCTCATTAGCTTACTTTGCCTACTGACGACTTTTTTCTTACAAATTTTATCGAATTTTGCCAACGATTACGGCGATTTCCAAAAAGGCTCTGATACGGCAGAACGTATTGGCCCTCTGCGCGGAATTCAAAAAGGCCAAATGAATGCACGCCAATTAAAAAACGGAATTATCCTTATGATTTTGCTAAGTTTTTTATCTGGTACGGCGCTTGTTTCTTTAGCTTACCAAAGCATAACTGACATTTGGGTCTTCTTTATTTTAGGGGTTCTTGCCATTGTGGCCGCCATTACTTATACCGTAGGTAAAAAACCTTACGGCTACTTAGGCCTTGGCGATATTTCCGTATTAATTTTCTTCGGTTTACTTGGTGTTTGCGGTACTTTTTATTTACAGGCTCACACCCTTTCTTGGCCACTTTTCTTACCCGCTACCGCTAGCGGATTTTTAGCAACTGCCGTTTTAAATATCAATAACTTACGCGATATTGAACAAGATCGAAAAGCCGGTAAAACCACTCTTGTGGTACGTATTGGTGCAGAAAATGGCTGTCGTTACCATGCCTTTTTATTATATGGCGCTGAAATTTTATATTTTATTTTTGCTGTTCTCTATTTTGAACATTGGTATAGTTTTTTATTTTTATTAACTTATCCTTTATTAATCAAACATTTACGTTATATCCAAATTCATAAACAAGGTGAACCTTTACGCCCTATGTTAGGCCAAATGTCTCTCTTGGCATTATTAGTGAATTTATTATTTAGTTTAGGTTTAATTTTAGGCTAAAAGCCACTATACTTGCTTTTATTTAAAGGCAAAAAGGAGCACTTTATGTATATTGATACTTCCGAAATCTGCGACATTTACCCAGAAGAAGTGGATGTAATGGAACCTATGTTCGCCAGCTTCGGCGGTTTAAACTCTTTTGCAGGACAAGTGACTACCGTCAAATGCTTTGAAAACAATGGCTTAATTGCTGAAATTCTTGAAGAAAATGGCGCTGGTCGTGTGCTTGTGATTGATGGCGGTGGCGCGGTACGTCGTGCATTAATTGATGCAGAATTAGCCCAACTTGCCGTAGATAACCAATGGGAAGGCATTGTCGTTTACGGTGCAATTCGCCAAGTTGCACAAATTGAACAAATGGACATTGGCATTCAAGCCTTAGCGGCAATTCCTGTCGGTGCTGACAGTGATATTTCAGGTGAAAGCCATGTTCCTGTAAATTTTGCCGGCGTAAGCATTTTCCCTGAAGATTATTTATATGCTGACACAACAGGCATCCTTATTTCTCAAGAAGAATTAGATTTAGCTGATTTAGAAGAAGAGGATGAGACTTTTTCTGAAGATGACAGCGAATAAATTCTCGCTATAAAAAAGCCACAATAAATATTGTGGCTTTTCTTTTATCTTTATTCTAGGTTATTTCAAACTTCCTACCATATCTTCAGGTCGAACCCATTCATCAAACTGTTCAGGGGTAACTAAACCTAAATTAATGGCTTCTTCGCGTAAAGTTGTGCCATTTTTATGAGCTGTTTTAGCAATTTTCGCAGCATTTTCATAACCAATATGCGTATTTAACGCAGTAACCAACATTAATGAATTTTCTAATTGCATTTTAATGCGTTTTTCATTTGGTTGAATGCCTGCTACGCAATGAATATTAAAGGATTCGCAAGCATCCGCTAATAATTCTGCTGATTGCAAGAAATTTGCAGCCATAACAGGTTTAAATACATTTAATTGGAATTGGCCTTGAGAACCGGCAAAGGAAATGGTGGTATCATTACCCAACACTTGAGTTGCCACCAT
Source organism: Actinobacillus sp. (assembly GCA_020026115.1). Classification (GTDB taxonomy): domain Bacteria; phylum Pseudomonadota; class Gammaproteobacteria; order Enterobacterales; family Pasteurellaceae; genus Actinobacillus_C. The sequence goes on from JAHHQY010000006.1 coordinate 15,269, forward strand.
GGTTAAAGCTTCACATTGGGTTGGATTAACTTTCCCTGGCATAATTGAAGAGCCTGGTTCATTTTCTGGAATTAAAATTTCACCAATACCACTACGCGGGCCTGAAGCTAATAAACGAATATCATTGGCAATTTTAAATAAAGACATAGCTAATTGTTTTAAAGCGCCATGAGTTTCTACAATCGCATCATGGGTAGCTAAAGCTTCGAATTTATTTTCCGCAGTAATAAATGGTAAGCCTGTAAATTGAGCAATATATTGCGCCACTTTCACATCATAACCTTTTGGCGTATTTAAGCCAGTTCCCACCGCTGTTCCGCCTAAAGCTAATTGACTTAAATGCGGTAAGGTGTTTTTAATTGCTAAAATTGCAAAATGTAATTGAGCGGCGTAAGCAGAAAACTCTTGCCCTAACGTTAAAGGGGTAGCATCCATTAAATGGGTACGACCAATTTTTACGACATCTTTAAATTCTTCTGCTTTTTGTGCAAAAACTTTTTGTAAAGCTTCAACCGCCGGTAAGGTTTTTTCGACGACTTTTTTATAAGCCGCAATATGCATGGCTGTTGGATAAGTATCGTTAGAAGATTGTGATTTATTCACATCATCATTAGGATGAATAAGGGATTTTTCCCCTAATTTACCACCATTTAAGACATGCGCGCGATTTGAAACAACTTCATTCACATTCATATTTGATTGAGTACCTGAACCTGTTTGCCAAATCACTAACGGAAATTCACCGTCTAATTTACCTTGCAAAATTTCATCGCAAACTTTAGCGATTAAATCACGTTTTTCAGTAGGTAGCACGCCTAATTCATTATTTGCAAAAGCTGCGGCTTTTTTTAAGTAACCGAAAGCTTCAATAATTTCTTTTGGCATAGAAGCTGAAGGACCAATTTTAAAATTGTTGCGTGAACGTTCAGTTTGTGCGCCCCAATATTTTTCTGCTGGTACTTTCACTTCACCCATGGTGTCTTTTTCAATACGATATGTCATAAATCAAACCTCATATAAAAATAAAAACTGCCTTTAGTTTAGCACTTCACTTAAGGGAAAAAAATGCGCAAAGTTAAGAAATCCGATCCCCATCACGTTTTATTTTCCTTTCATTTTAAAACAATTTTTGCCTATAAATCTTTTTGCCCAGAATACTTTCGCGCCGAAATTTTGGCAAAAAAAAAGAGCAACTCTTGTTGCTCTTTTCTTAGAAGATTTTATTTAGCTTTTAACACATCGACTAATAATGTGATAACAGTTTGATAAAATTTGGTTTTACTTGGAACTTTTAATGCTTTTTCATGCATTTTTTCAAGCCACGGTAAGAAATCTTCTTGAATAAAAACTTCTTGCGTTGCTAATTCGTCCGCTAAAGCAAATTGTCGGGCAATTTCCAAATAAACGCCTAAATGGTCGCTCGGCTCTTTGCTTTCTTTATTTACTTGTAATTGGAATTTTTCTAACAATGCATCCATTTTATGTAAATGCGTTAGAACGTCATCCTCTTTTAAGTAAACGCTGGCATAAGGCAAAGCACTACTTTGACCGTCAAGCAAGAAAAGTTCTGTAAAGTCTGCGGCAAGTTCTAAATAAGCGAACTTATCTTGACCTAAAGATTGAATTTCTTGTTGAATTTTTTCCACTTGTGTCTGAAATCCTTGCTCTGCAAGCAAATCAAATAGCGGAGAAAATACGCCATCTTGAAATTGTTTAAATTGGCTTTCGCTTAATTCGTGGCCTAGCACATTGCTAAACCACTGAAAAATAAAACCGTTTTCTTCTGTTGTTAATTTGATCATAGTTCAACCACGATAGGACCTGTGAAACCATTTGGTGCAGGCGCTTTACCTTGATATTTTTCTACGTTCACTAAGCAAGTGTTAGAAGAAACAGCTTGCGCAAGTTCTGAAGTGGCAATATCAATCGTCATTGTGTTTGGATCGCCGTAAGTATCGATAGAACCTACTTTAGCATCAAGCGGTGAATACCATGCACCTTCCTGTAGGCGAACAACACCAGATGGGAAATCATCTGATAAATGTGCACCAACAATTGCTTGACCACGATTGTTATAAACACGAACTAAATCACCATGTGCAATACCAAGCTCGGCTGCATCTTGTGGGTTCATATAAAGCGGTTCACGTCCTTGAATGGTGTAAGTATCACGCAATTCTTTGGATTCACAAAGTTGTGAGTGTAAACGTTTATCCGGGTGAACAGACTGCATCCAGAATTTATAAGTTTCGGATTTTGGTCCACCGTGAGAACGTTCTTCTTTTTCGAACCACATTGGGTGACCTTTACAATGTTCATAACCGTAGCTAGCAATTTTGCGACTGTAAATTTCAATAAAGCCTGAAGGTGTACCTAATGCATGTAATTCTGGGTCTTCACGGAAATCTGCCATAAAGGTGAACGGTTCGCCTTTAGGGAATAACACATAACCTTTTTTCCAAAATTCTGCAAAAGGAGGCATAGCAAATTTTTCGCCTTTCGCCGCATTTTCTTGACGGCAACCTTCATATAAGAATTCAAGCCATTGCATTTCATCCATACCACGGCTGTATTCTTTTTCTTTACCGAAACGACGACATAAACCTTTGAAAATTTCAAAGTCTGAACGTGCATCGTACATTGGATCGATTAATTTTTGCATCGCCACAACACCGCGGTTACTGTATGAACCGTAAGCATCAATATCATTACGTTCAAATGGTGTTGTTGCTGGTAAAACGATATCAGAGAAACGACAAGTTGCCGTCCAGCTGTAGTTTACAGAAACAACGGTTTCTAAACGTTGGAACGCTTCTTTCATTTTATTGCGTTCTGGGTGACGGTGCCATTGGTTACAACCTGAGAAAATCGCCATTTTATATGGAGAATATTTCACTTTGCTGCCGTTAAAGTTGATTGTTTCACCTGGGTGAAGTAAGCAATCTGTTGCACGAGCAATTGGAATAACAGAGCTATAACCTTTGTAATCTGTGTTGGTGTATTTTGGTTTTTGGCCTTCATCAATATTTAATGGGAAAGCACCTGGCATTGACGCGCCAGAACTTGGTACACCGATAGAGCTATAATGGTGAGAATAACTAATACCGCCACCTGGTAAGCCGATTTGACCTAACATAGAAGCTAATACCGCTGCCATCCAATATGGTTGTTCACCATGTTGTTGACGTTGCACTGCCCAACCGAAGATAAGCTGAGTGCGATCTTTCACTAACATGCGAGCAAATTCACGAATGCGTTCTGCTGGAATACCACAGATTTTTTCTGCCCATTCAGGTGTTTTAGCGACTTTATCTTCTGTTTTACCTAAAAGGTAAGGTAAGAATTTATCAAAGCCTACTGTGTACATATCAATGAATTTCTTATCATAAAGATTTTCAGTGTATAACACATAAGCCATCGCTAACATAAATGGTACGTCAGTTTGCGGATTAATGTATTGTTGTTTACAACCTAAATATTTTTGTGTTTTGGTCGCAACCGGATCTACGCTGATAACGTTGATTTCATTTTTCGCAACTTTTTCTTTAAGTTGAGCTAAATAATCAATCCCTTCGTGAGTTTCGCAGTTCCAACCTACTTGTAAGTTTTTAATTGGATCGCTTGACCAGAAAATCACATTTTTACTTTCTTTTAAGATAATTTCCCAAGAAGTATTATTTGCGTAAACCACTGTTGAGCCTAAAACGTAAGGCATAATAACTTGGCCAGCACCTGTTGAGTAGTCGCCTGCTGCGCTTACAAAGCTACCGTGCATATTGATTGCGCGTAACATGCTATTTACACAGCTGTGGAATTGACCTGTTGAGCGCCAACCGCCACCGCCTACGTGTAAGGCCCAAGGACCTAATTGAGTTTGCACACGTTCTAATTCTTCATAGAACATATCTAAAGCTTGATCCCAAGTAACACGCACAAAGCGGTTATCACCACGCTGAGTAGTATCGCTGTTATGACGGTTTTTAAACCAATCTAAACGCACCATCGGATAACGAATACGTGCTGTGCTGTAAATTAAGCCTTTAATCCCTTTGATCATTTCAGTTGGGTGTTTGTCATAATCAAAAGCTTTAATTTCTTCTACTCGACCATTTAAGATTTTCGCTTTGAATGCGCCCCAGTGGGAACCACTGATGCGCCATTCTGCTAATTCTTCTACTGTTTTACCCGCTGCTTCTGCTTTACGTGCTACAAGGAATGATGGCATTGCGAATGTTGCAGCCATAGCGGACATACTTGTTAAAAATTGTCTACGAGATTGTTTCATAATCAAAATCCTTATTTAGCTTCTTGTTGTGGAGCGTCTGAAGCATGCGTTTGTAAATAACGTAATACTTGTTTTGCTTGAGTGCTGTCTAAGTTAGTAAAACCAACCATACCTTTGAATACACCAACCCAAGTATTTGAGTCAAAGTGTTTGATATCAGGTTGTTTATGACAGGTTGAGCATTGTGCATCATATAATTCTTTTGCGTGCTCCCAAATTGGTACCACGTCAGAAGCTAATTGACCTTTTTTCACCCAAACTTGCATTTTCACTTTTTGCCATTCAATACCTGTCATTGGGTCTTCACGGCTTTCTAAAGTTTCAAATTTAGGTTCTTTTTCCATAAAGGCTTTGGTTAATACCGCATCAGTAATACTTTTCGCAAAATCATTGTACCAAATACGTCCGTAGCCTTTCGCTTTACGCCACATATCTAATTCAACTAAATCTGCGTTATCACCTACTTTGATAAATTTAACTGGTGCTACGCCTTCAAGATAACCAATTTCTTCTTTTGTTGCTTCATCAGCATAAATTGGTGTTTGAATTTGTGTGTAATACACTTTGTCAGCATCTAAAGTAGAAGCCACTAAGTTTGGATCGATACCTGAATTCGCTTCACCTTCTGGTGCTTTTGGAATGTGGTGCGCAATACCTTTATGACAGTCGATACAGCTTTGATCTTTTTCTGCTGCCGCTTTCATTTGTTTGCGAGCTTTTGGTGACATGCTATCGAAATCCATACGTTCGTAACGGTGACAAGCTTTACATTCAGCTGAACCGTTTGCGCTCATACGTTTCCATTCTTTTTGTGCTAATTCGTAACGTACTGCTTCAAATGAACCTGGTTCATCAAAACGACCCGTTACTTCATCGTACACTTCTTTTAATGCGACAACTTTACGCATATATTTTTGTACTGTGTCGTGTGGTAAGTGACATGCTGAACAGTCAGCAGTAACACCGAATTGGTTTTTCCAGTGTTTGGTTTGTTTAAGTTCTTCTTGCATTCCAACCATTGTATGGCAGCCTACACAGAACTCTTCCTTACCGGTTTCGTGAAGTGTTTCATCAAAACCAACTTTACCCACGATACCTGCAACGGCACCTAAGACAAGTAACACGCCGAGACCGAGTTTTTTAGATGGTTTAAAGAAAAAACTCTTCAAATGTTGAAAAATTTTCATGGTTCCCCCGAACTTATAGTAAATAAAAACTGAATGCGAGTCAGTCTACAAAAACTATTTTTAAATAATAGCTGTCGTTCATTATACTGATTTAGGCTTAAAAAAGCACTTTTTTATAGAAAAAAAACCTACAAAAAGTAGAACTAATATTTTTTTTCGCTGATTTTCTTCGTTTAAAAAAACAACGCCTCTCATTCTCAAGGAAAAAGAGGGCGTTTATGACTTTTTTAACGATATTTATCTAAGAAACGGTAATAACGCGTGCCAATGGCCGTGGCAAGTTTTTTCACTAAGTTGCCCCCATAAACCGAAGGAACATGTAATTGTTCAAAAATGCTAAGACGTGCATCATCACCTAAAATGGCCTCTGCCACAATGCGTCCTGCTAAACCTGTTAAGGCCACACCATGACCTGAATAGCCATGTGCAAAGAAAATATTCGGCGCGAGACGACCAAAATGAGGCGTAGAATTCATGGTCATATCAATTGGCCCTTTCCACGCATAATCAATTTTAACATCTTCTAATTGAGGGAAAACGTGCAACATCCCTTTTCGCATCGCTTCTTCTAAGCCTTTGTGCGTATCAATATCACTGCCGAACAATAAACGGTTGTCCGCACTTAAACGATAGTAATCCAATAAATAATTACTGTCGCAAACGCTCATACCATTATTAATTAAGCTGTCAGCCATCGCTTGGCTTAAAGGTTCGGTCGCAATAATACAACTTTCTACGGGTAAAATTTTATTCGCAATACCTTGATGAATTTTTTTCGGCATTTCAGTAATGTAGGCATTTGTTGCTAACACCACATCTCGACACACAACTTTCGCCACATCTGTTATCACTTCGGCGCGTAATGCTTGATTGTGAATGTCTATTACTGGGGATTGCTCAAAAATGCGTACGCCTAAATCTAAACAAGCCTTTGCCAAGCCTAAACAATAATTTAAGGGATGCAAATGCCCAGAATTACTATCAAATAAGGCGCCAACATAAATATCGCTTCCTAAATGTTGCTTTAATTTCTTTTTATCCCAAAGTTGCATATGTTGATAGCCAAATCGTTCATGGCTTTCTTTTTCTATGGCAATTAAATCTTCCATTCGACGCTCATTTAGCGCTAACGTTGCGTAGCCTTTTTTCCAATCACATTGAATATGAAACTTCGCCACACGTTCGTCGATAATATCAATCGCTTCAAGGGACATATCCCACAATTTATGGGCGTTTTCTTCACCGATATGTTTAATGTACTCATCAATCCCTTCTTCAAAGCCATTAATCGCTTGACCGCCACTGCGACCTGAAGCCCCAAAACCTACTCGAGCGCCTTCAAGTACAATCACCGATTTCCCTTTTTGGGCTAATTCTAAGGCGGCGGATAAACCAAAAAAGCCTGCACCCACCACACAAACATCGGCACTTTCTACTTGCGTTAAGGCAGGTAAAAGAGGAAATGGGTTGCGAGTATCAAAATAGTAAGAGCGTCGATGCTCTTGATGTGCAAAATTCAACATAAATTCACGCTTTAATTATCAAAAATGGCAGAAAATATTACTCCCTTTGCTTTATAAGTCAATTTTTATAGAGCGTTTTTCTAAATATCTGCTATACTTCGCCGCCGTGGCTTTTGTTAAATTTTCGCCACGTTTTTAACATATTTTAATCAACCGCCATTATGTTTGGCTTTGGAGAACAAAAAATTGAAAAACCGTATTTTTACCGCCGTTAAATCACTTTTTGCTGTATCTGTAGCACTATTCGCAACACAAGCTTCAGCATCGGATGATGAACTTTACGTATATAACTGGACGGACTATGTGCCTTCCAACTTAATTAGCAAATTTACGGAAGAAACGGGGATTAAAGTCATTTATTCTACCTTTGAAAGTAACGAAGAAATGTTTGCTAAATTAAAGTTATTGGCCAAAGATGGCGCGGGCTACGATTTGGTTTTCCCTTCTAGTTATTATGTCGATAAAATGGCGAAAGAAGGTATGTTAAAAGAGCTTGATCACAGTAAATTAAGCAACTTCCATCAAATTCCAAGCTATTTCTTAAACCGTAGTTTTGACCCAAATAACAAATATTCTTTACCTTACGTTTATGGTCTCACCGGCATTGGCGTAAACAGTAACGAAATTGACCCGTCCAAAATTACCAGCTGGGCGGATTTATGGAATCCTGAATACAAAGGCCAAGTTTTATTAACTAATGATGCGCGCGAAGTATTCCACATCGCTTTATTATTAAATGGCGATTCACCAAATACGACAAGCGAAGCGGAAATTAAATCTGCTTATGAACGCTTACAAAAACTTATGCCTAATGTTTTAGTCTTTAACTCTGACAGCCCTGAAGTGCCTTTTGTACAAGGCGAGGTTTCTCTTGGTATGTTATGGAATGGTTCTGCTTACTTAGCGGAAAAAGAAGATGACAGCATTAAATTTATTTTCCCGAAAGAAGGGGCTATTTTCTGGATGGATAACTATGCGATTCCAGCTACGGCGAAACATACCGAAAATGCTTATAAATTTATCGACTTTTTATTACGTCCTGAAAATGCCAAATTAGTGGTTGAAAAAATGGGCTTTTCTATGCCAAATAATGGCGTAAAAGCGTTACTTTCAGAAAAACTTGCTAACAATCCGGTTCTTTTCCCACCTGCTGAACAAGTGGAAAAAGGTATTGTTCAAGGCGATGTGGGTGATGCTGTGAGTATTTATGAAAAATATTGGACAAAATTAAAAGCTAATTTTGATCAATAAAAACTCTCTCGCACCGAAAAATTAACCTTACAAACAAAATAAAAATGCGTCACCTAATGAAAGATGACGCATTTTTTTTATTGATGTTTAATAAGTTAACTCATTCATTAAAGGAATAAGTTAGCGAAAAGTAAACCGAAAGCTAAGCTAAAGGCCATACTTAATAAACCTGGCAACATAAAACTATGGTTGAATACGTATTTACCAATGCGGGTTGTGCCTGTGGTGTCAAAGTCGATACTTGCAATAATTGGACCATAGTTAGGAATAAAGAAGTAACCATTTACTGCCACAAATACCCCAATTAAAACCGGTGCTGGAATACCTAATGCGATAGCAATTGGGAATAATGTTGCCACCGTTGCACCTTGGCTATTCACTAACACTGAAAGTAAGAATAAAGCAAAGGCAAATGTCCAAGGCGCGAATTCAACTAAGTGAGAAACAACACCTTTTACTTCGTTGATATGGGCGTGCATTAAGGTGTCCCCTAACCATGCGATACCGAAGATAGCAATCACTGCACGCATACCTGCATGGAAAACGCTACCTTGTGTAATGGCGTTACCATTTGGTTTACACACTAAAATAATCAATGCGCCAACTGATAACATAACAATTTCAATGGTATTTGCCATACCCATCGCTTTACCATTAAAGTGTGGACGTAATTCTGGGAATGCACCCATAAAGACCACTAATAACGCCCCAAATAAGAAGAGCCAGAAAGATGTTTTAGCTGTTTTACCTAATTTTTCTTCTTCCACGTTATTTGTTGCGAAGTTTTCTTCAACATAATGTGGGTCTTTTAAAAGTTTTTGATATTCTGGATCATCTTTTAGCTCTTTCCCCATTTTATTCACAAAAATACAAGCGCAGAAAAGACCTAATAATGTAGATGGAATAGTCACCATTAAAACGTCAGCAAGTGTAATACCTTGCGGTTCTAAATAAGCCACTACCGCAACAACTGCCGCGGCAATTGGACTGGCCACAATCGCAAATTGAGATGCAATAACCGCCATAGAAAGTGGACGTTCTGGACGAATGCCGTTATGGCGCGCAACTTCTGCAATAACAGGTAATACAGAATAAGCCACATGTCCTGTCCCTGCCATAACAGTGAAAATCCAAGTAACCGCTGGTGCAACAAAAGTAATGTATTTTGGATTTTTGCGTAACATTTTGGTTGCGATTTTAATCATATAATCTAAACCGCCTGCCGCTTGCATCGCTGCCGCTGCTGAAACCACCGCCATAATCATTAACATAACGTCAATTGGCAAACCACCTGGTTGTAGCTCAAAACCAAAACATAAAATAGCAAGGCCAACGCCCCCCATTACCCCTAAACCAATACCGCCAATACGCGCACCGATTAAAATACACAGCAACACCAAGGCGAACTGAATATAAAACATAAAGGACATACATTTCTCCTTAAAACAATTTTAAAATGCCTTTTTATAAAAAGGCAACCTAATACAACTAATGAAATTATACCGTTAATAAAATTTTATTTTGTGATAGCGATCAAATACTGGATATATTACATAACTTTTTTTTATGCAATTTTTCGCCAACGCGTTTTCTATGCTAAACTTAGCGCCTTTTTAATCTAACGAAAATTCTATGCAATTACCAACTGAACAATACAACAGCTTATTAGCGGAAAAAACGCAAAAATTGCGTCAATTATTAGCACCTTTTTCTGCGCCGGAACTGCAAGTTTATCCTTCTGCGCCAAAACATTATCGTATGCGCGCCGAATTTCGGGTTTGGCACGATGGCGATGACCTTTATCACATTATGTTTAATCAAGAAACGCGCCAACGTTTTCGCGTAGACAGTTTTCCTGCGGCCAGTCTTTTGATTAATCAAATGATGCAAACCTTAATTCCCCTTTTAAAAGAACAAGATATTTTGCGTGCGCGTCTTTTCCAAATTGATTATTTAAGTACCTTAAGTCAGCAAATTATCGTCAGCTTGCTTTACCATAAAAACTTAACGGACGAATGGAAAGTGGCCGCTCAAGCTTTAAAAAATCAATTACTTGAGCTTGGTTTTAACGTGCAAATTATTGGCCGAGCGAGCAAACAAAAAATTTGTTTAGAGCATGATTATGTGGATGAAGTTTTACCTGTGCATGGTCGTCATTATGTTTATCGCCAAGTGGAAAACAGCTTCACTCAGCCAAACGCAGGGGTTAACTGCAAAATGTTGGAATGGGCGGTCGATTGCACCCGTCAGAGCAAAAAAGATTTATTAGAACTTTATTGCGGAAACGGTAATTTTTCTGTCGCTTTGGCTCAAAATTTCCGTCAAGTTTTAGCCACTGAAATTGCTAAACCTTCCGTAGAAGCGGCGCAATTTAATATTGCAGAAAATCAGATTGATAATTTACAAATTATTCGTATGTCCGCGGAAGATTTTACGCAAGCTATGAATGGCGTACGTGAGTTTTATCGCTTGCGTTCTATCAATTTAAACGATTACGACTGCGAGACGATTTTTGTTGACCCACCTCGCGCAGGTTTAGATGAAGCGACGGTTAAATTGGTGCAAAATTACGAGCGAATTTTATATATTTCCTGTAATCCTCACACCTTGTGCGACAATTTAAAAACGCTCACACAAACGCATCGCATTGAAAAAGCAGCATTATTTGATCAATTCCCTTACACAGATCATATTGAAACAGGCGTATGGTTAATCAAAAAATAGCAATTCAATTATTATGCGAAAGCACTCGCGCCGAAATTTCGCAATCCTTTTTTCAACGTTGTGAAGCGCATCATTTAGTGCATTGCGATGAGGCGATTTTAGCTTTAGTGCAAACGGACGAACGCTTAGAATTACGTAAATTGGACGAAGCAAAACTTGGTGCGGTTTTTGTGGATTTTGTCTGTGGTGCTATGGCGCATCGACGAAAATTTGGTGGCGGTCGAGGCGAAGCCATCGCTAAAGCTGTTGGCGTAAAAAAAGGCGAATTACCCAGCGTTATTGACGCTACGGCAGGCTTAGGCCGTGATGGTTTTGTTTTAGCTTCAATTGGTTGCCAAGTGCAATTAGTGGAACGCCACCCTGTGGTTCGCTTACTTTTAGAAGATGGCTTAAAGCGTGCTTATCTCGACGAAGAAATTGGCGAAATGCTCAAGAAAAACTTACGCTTATTACCTGTCAATCATATTCAGGAATTAAATCCTGCCTGTGATTTTGCCGATGTGGTGTATTTAGATCCGATGTTTCCCCATAAGCAAAAAAGTGCTTTGGTAAAAAAAGAAATGCGCGTTTTCCAGCATTTAGTTGGCGCCGATCTTGATGCTGACCAATTACTGCCTTACGCCCTACAATTAGCGAAAAAGCGCGTTGTGGTAAAACGTCCCGATTACGCCCCTTTCCTTGCAGAGCAAAAACCCACGCTTTCGCGAGAAACAAAAAATCATCGCTTTGATATTTATGTGACGAAATAAAGATTAACTCGCACCGAAAATTTGTTGGCAAAAATTCGGTGCGAGTTTTTTATTCTTCACTTTCTTGATTTATCACACGCAATTCTTTGGGTAGCTCAAATACCGTGTTTTCTTCACAACCTTGTAATTCTTCTACGCTTGTCACGCCCAAAGATTGTAAGCGCGTAACCACCGATTGCACCAAAATTTCAGGCGCTGAAGCACCGGCCGTCACCCCAATAATTTTAACGTTTTCAAGCCAGCTTGGGTCAATATCTTGCGCATCATCGACCAGTTTCGCATTGACCCCCATTCGTAATGCTAACTCAGCTAATCGATTGGAATTCGAGGAATTTTTAGAACCTACCACAAGAACTAAATCGGCTTTTTCCGCCAAATCATGCACCGCTTGCTGACGATTTGTCGTCGCGTAGCAAATATCATTTTTGCGCGGGCCTTGAATCGTCGGATACTTCACCTTTAAGCTCGCAATAATATCGCGCGTATCATCAATCGATAAAGTAGTTTGCGTCATAAAAGTCAGCTCTTCTTTAGCATCTAAAGGCAATTTTTCAATATCTTCGACATTTTCAATTAAATAAATGCCCCCTTCTGGGTTGTTGTATTGCCCCATTGTCCCTTCAACTTCAGCATGCCCTTGATGACCAATTAAAATGGCTTTTGTGCCTTTTCGACTCGCTCGAGCAACTTGCATATGCACTTTCGTCACCAATGGACAAGTTGCATCAAATACTTTTAAACCGCGATCTTTCGCTTCTTGACGCACCGCTTGTGACACACCATGAGCCGAAAAAATAATTATGGCACCATCTGGCACCTCGCTTAATTCTTCAACAAAAATAGCGCCTCTTTCTCGTAAGCTATTCACAACAAAGCGGTTATGCACCACTTCATGGCGAACATAAATTGGACTCCCGTGCAATTCTAAAGCGCGCTCCACAATACTAATCGCGCGATCAACGCCCGCACAAAACCCACGCGGATTGGCTAAAATTATTTTCATTTCTCGTTTCTCTCAATTTTTTGTTCATCTTTTGCCGAATAAAAGCCTTCAAACACCAACAAAACCACCCCCACGAAAATGGCAATGTCTGCAACATTAAACACAGGATAATGCCAATCCTGCCAATGAAAGTCTAAAAAATCCACCACAAAGCCATGATAAATTCGATCGGCACAATTTCCTAAAGCCCCACCTAAAATTAAGCTATAAGCGATATTTTGTAAGCGTGCGGTATAAGGATTTTTCCATAAAAACCCACATAACAAAGCTGAAACAGCTAATGCTAAGGCGATAAATAAGAATTTTTGCCAACCTGAATGATCGGCTAAAAAACTAAAGGCGGCACCATAATTGCGCACATACGTTAAATTAAAAATCGGTAAAATTTCTTCTGTTTGATACAAAGAAAAATGGATTAAAACCAATGCTTTCGTCGCTAAATCGCCAGCAAATACAACCAATGCTATCCACAAAAAAGCGATGCCTTTTTTTTGTTTCATTTTAACCTCAAGTTTTTAAGCGTAAAAAGGGGCAAAATTATAGCATAATTTAAGCAAAAGAATGGAAATGCCCATTTAAGCCCTGTTTTAAAGTTCTCTCGCGCCAAATTTTTGTATATTTTGTTCTTTTTTTGCACTTTTTTTATTTTTTTTCTTTTTTTTTTAATTTTTTGTTGCATAAAAAAAAAACTTTGTTATCTTTCTTTACATCCTACTTATGTAGAGGTTGCGGTTGTTAAGAGTATTTTTCTCGAGTGGATAACGTTGACGGAAAGAAAAAGGAACCACCGCCGAAATCAATTAAAAGTCGTTTTAATTGGTTGGGGGCGTCGCCGAAAGGAACGTCACTGTCATAGTCAATTTTTTAACTATGGAGTGCTACTGGTTAGGTTGGTCAAATGTCCTACCTTTTTAATTCTTAGAAATTTCAGTGGTTCTCCCTTAAACAAAGGAAGAACAAAAAATGAATCTTGTTGATTATTCCCAAAGTCTGTGGTCTATCGTACCACCCATTACCGCGCTTGTTTTAGCGATTGCCACACGTCGCGTAATTTTATCCCTAAGCGTTGGGATTGTCGTAGGCGGTTTAATGCTTGTCGACGGAAACCCTTTAAATGGCTTAGATTATCTTTTCCATAATGTTATGTCCCTAGCTTATGCCGATGGCGCTGCGAACTGGAACAGCATTAACATTATCCTTTTCTTATTATTACTTGGCGTACTCACCGCTTTATTAAACGTTTCTGGTAGTAACCAAGCCTTTGCACGTTGGGCAAAACAGCATATTAAAGGTCGTCGCGGTGCAAAATTAATGGCGGCAAGCCTAGTTTTCGTTACTTTTATTGACGATTATTTCCATAGTTTAGCCGTAGGTGCTATTGCTCGTCCTGTAACCGACAAATTCCAAGTTTCACACCCAAAACTGGCTTATATTTTAGACTCAACTGCAGCACCAATGTGCGTGTTAATGCCTGTGTCTAGCTGGGGTGCTTACATCATTACCTTAATTTCTGGTTTACTTGCTTCTTATGCCATTACCGCTTACTCACCAATGAGTGCCTTTATGGTCATGAGTTCTATGAACTTCTACGCAATTTTCTCCATTATTATGGTATTTATCGTATCTTACTTCTCTTTCGATATCGGCTCTATGGCTCGTTTTGAACGTGAAGCGTTAAATGCAACAGAAAATGAAGACGAAGATGAAGATGGCCGTGGTCATGTACGTAACCTAATTTTACCTATCGTTACCTTAATTATTGTTACCGTTTCCAGCATGATTTATACCGGCGCACAAGCTTTAGCTGCAGATAACCAAGCCTTTAGCATTCTTGGTGCCTTTGAAAATACAACCGTGGGTATTTCCCTTGTTATCGGTGGTTTAAGTGCCATTGCTGTATCCACAGTTTGCATTATGCTTGATGGTTTAGCGAATCGCCAAAGCTATGTAAGATCTTGGGGCTTAGGTATCCGCTCTATGACTGGTGCTATTTTAATTTTAATCTTTGCTTGGACCATCAATAACGTTGTAAGTGATATGCACACAGGTGTTTATTTATCACACTTAATTTCAGGTAGCTTACCTATTGCAATTTTACCTGCTTTATTATTCTTATTAAGTGCAGTAATGGCATTTTGTACGGGTACAAGCTGGGGAACTTTCGGGATTATGTTACCAATTGCCGCAGCAATCGCTGCCACCTCTGCCCCTGAATTGATGATTCCTTGCTTATCTTCAGTAATGGCAGGTGCGGTTGCAGGCGACCACTGTTCACCAATTTCTGATACAACAATTCTTTCTTCTACTGGCGCACGTTGCGACCATATGGAACACGTTATTACTCAGTTGCCATATGCCATCACTGTTGCTTGTGCAAGTATTGCAGGTTACTTAGCCTTAGGTTTTGCGATGACAAGTTTTGAATACAGCTTAGCAAGCGCAGCAACTCTTGGTTTTGTTACTACAGCTCTTGTGATTTTAGCGATTATCTTCGCTTTAAAACAACGTGACTAATTTTCAATAATCATCGAGGCAAAGGCTTTCCTTTGCCTCTTTTTTTTGCGAAACTTTCACCTTTCCTTTTAGCTTTTGTAAGGATTTTTATGCAACTTTTTGCGCCCATTTATCAAAAAACGCTCCAATGGTCACAACATCGTTTAGCCCCTTTTTGGCTTGGCTTTGTGAGTTTTATTGAAGCTATTTTTTTCCCTATTCCGCCCGATGTCATGCTTATGCCCATGGCTATGACACAGCCTAATAAAGCTCTTCGTTTTGCATTATTAGCGGGCATTACCTCAACTCTCGGCGGTATCATTGGGTACAGTTTAGGCTTTTTCGCCACCCCTTGGGTTATGGAATTTATGCAACATTTAGGCTATGACGCCCAATGGCAACGCGTTGTCAGTTGGTTTGATAAATGGGGGGTATTAGTGGTGTTTGTGGCAGGTTTCTCGCCTATTCCTTACAAAGTTTTCACGCTTTGCGCGGGGGTTATGCAAATGGCTTTCGCACCTTTTGTTATTGTTGCGCTCATTTCACGCTCTGCGCGTTTTTTATTGGTCGCAAAACTCAGTGCGTGGGGCGGGCAAAAATTTGCAGATAAATTACAGCGTTCCATTGAAATTATCGGCTGGCTCGTCGTTATTTTAGCTTTCATTATTGTGTTAATCTTCCGCTAAAAAAAAGCCCGTAACTTATTAAATTTACGGGCTTTTTACTTTTCTTTTGGCACGTTTTTTTACTCTCGCGCCGAAAAATTTAACCTTTATTTTCCAATACAGAATGAGCTGAAAATATTACCGAGTAAATCATCAGAAGTAAATTTTCCTGTAATTTCGCCTAAATCATTTTGCGCAAGGCGTAACTCTTCAGCCAATAATTCTCCAGCATGGAAATCCACTAATTGCACCAAACCAAAATCTAAATGCTCGCCTGCTTTTTGTAATGCTTCTAAGTGACGACGACGAGCAATAAAGCCTCCTTCCGTTGTACTTTGATAGCCCATGGTTTGTTTTAGATGTTCACGCAATAATGCGACACCATTCCCTGTTTTCGCTGAAAGATGAATGACTTGCATATTGCCGTATTGCTCTAATTTCGTTTCTTCCCCACTTAAATCGGCTTTATTGCGAATTAAGGTGACTGGAATTCCGCTTGGTAATTTAGGCAAAAACTCTGCACTAATTTTATCAATCGTTTGTTCTTCATCGGTGCTATCGAGCATTAATAAAATACTATCGGCTTGTTCAATTTCTTTCCAAGCTCGCTCAATCCCAATTTGTTCTACGGCATCGGTTGCATCGCGTAAGCCTGCGGTATCAATGATATGTAATGGCATACCATCTAAATGAATATGTTCATGCAACACATCGCGCGTTGTACCTGCAATATCCGTTACAATGGCCGCATCACGCCCGGCTAGCGCATTTAATAAACTGGATTTCCCTGCGTTTGGACGCCCTGCGATAACCACTTTCATTCCTTCACGCAAAATCGAACCTTGTTTCGCTTCTTGTTGCACGGCTTTTAATTGGGCAATAATTTCACGTAATTTTCTTTCAATTTTCCCATCGGCTAAGAAATCGATTTCTTCATCTGGAAAATCAATACTGGCTTCCACATAGGTGCGTAAATAAATAACATTTTCCACTAATTCATTGATTTTATTAGAAAACTCACCTTGTAATGATTTTAAAGCACTGCGCGCGGCTTGTTCGCTATTGGCATCAATTAAATCGGCAATCGCTTCAGCTTGGGCTAAGTCTAATTTATCGTTTAAAAAAGCCTGTTCAGAAAATTCCCCAGGTCTTGCCATACGAATCCCTGAAATTTGTAAAATGCGTTTTAGCATTAAATCTAAAATAACTTGCCCACCATGGCCTTGTAATTCCAATACATCTTCGCCAGTAAAAGAAAATGGCGCTTTAAAAAATAAGGCAATACCTTGATCTAACACCGTGCCATCGGCTTCTTTAAAAGGTAAGTAATCTGCTTGACGAGGTTTAGGACATTTACCTAATACTTCCTGCGCAACTTGGCTTGCTAAAGGGCCTGAAACGCGCAAAATACCAATACCGCCTCGTCCAATCGGCGTTGCTTGTGCCACAATGGTTTCTTTCATTTTTCTCTCTTCTTTTCTCTTATTTTTTTCCGCACCTTTTTTTTCGGCGCGTATCGTTAAATTTCAGTTAAAAGAAAAGGTATCTTTTGATACCTTTTCTTGTTTTCATTCAACTAGTTACGTTTTTTAGATTTTCGTGAATGTAAGCCTTTTTTCTCTAACTCACGATAAATGATTTGCTGTTGCAAAATCGTAATGATGTTAGACACTAACCAGTATAAAACCAATCCTGCTGGGAAGAATAGGAAGAATACGGTAAAGACCACAGGCATATACGTCATAATTTTTTGCTGTGTTGGGTCAGTTACTGCACTCGGTGACATTTTTTGTAAAATGAACATCGATACACCCATTAAGATTGGCAAAATATAATATGGGTCTTGTGCCGCTAAATCTTGAATCCAACCAAAGAATGGTGCTTGGCGTAATTCCACCGCTTCCATAAACATATAATACAAGGCGATTAAAATTGGCATTTGTAAGAAGATTGGTAAACAGCCACCAAGCGGATTCACTTTTTCTTCTTTATACAATTTCATCATTTCTTGGCTCATGCTTTGTTTGTCATCGCCAAAACGTTCACGCATTTCTTGAATACGTGGTTGTAACATACGCATTTTCGCCATTGAGGTATATTGCGCACGTGTTAATGGATAAAGCGCCGCTTTAACTAATAAAGTAACAATGATAATCGCTAAACCCCAGTTATGTACTAAACTTTGAATAAAGTTAAGTAATTGGAATAAAGGTTTAGAAATAAACCATGCCCAACCATAGTCAAGGGTTAAATCTAAATGGTTCGCTACTTCTTCCATTTGATTTTGTAATTTTGGACCTGTCCAAAGTTTTAGGTCAATTTGTTTGCTTGCGCCTGCTGGGATTTCCACATTTTGACCACGGAAACCAATGACACCCATATCCGTTTTTTTGTTCGCTAAGGTGTAAAGTTGGTTGGTTTCATTTTGTGGTGGGATCCATGCCGAAACAAAGTAATGTTGTAATACCGCAACCCAACCTGCTTTTGTTGTTACGTCTAAATTCGCATCTTCCATATCAGTAAAACTATATTTTTGATAGTTTGTTTCAGAAGAAGAATAAGCCGCACCATTATAAGTTGGCATCGTTAAACTGCTTTTGTTTTCGACGAGCGTATGTTTTAACTGCGCGTAAGGTTGAAGTTCAATCGTACGGTCGCTGTGGTTAGCGATGTTGTAATCTACGTTTAAAACATATTTACCACGGGTTAAGACGAATGTTTTCGTGTAAGTGACGCCATCTTTTTCATAAACAAATGGCACGCTTAATTCATTTTCGCCTTGGGCTAATTTGAATACATCGCCATTTACTTGATAGTTTGCACGACCATTAACGCTGTCGCTACCATCTTTACCAATTAAGCCACTTTGCGCTACATACACTTCTTTATCGTTATCTTGTAATAAAGTAAAAGGTGTTTGGGAATGTAACGTAGCGTCATATTTTAATAATTCTGCTTTTACGACATCGCCACCTAATGTATCTACGGTTAAACGAAATACATCATTTTCCAAAGTAATTAAGCGACCTTTGCTTTCTTCTTGGGCTAAAGCAGGTACTTGAGTACGCATTGCTGGCACATCAGATTGCGGGATTTGTGCAGTTTCTGTTACTGCCGTTTTAGGCGTGTTGTAATCTAAATTCCACTGTTGATAAACAAGGAAAGAAAGAAAAAGCAAAGCCATGAGAAACAGGCTACGTTTTGAATTCATTTTGTTTTCTCTTTGTTATTGGGATGAACTTTGGGTGGCACAGGATCGTAGCCACCCACACATAAAGGCTGACATTTTAATATACGTTTCAAAGTAAGCCAACACCCTTTTATTAACCCATGTGTGCGTAAGGCTTCAATACCATATTGCGAACAAGTTGGAGTAAAGCGACAACGAGGACCAATTAATGGACTAATAACTAATTGATAAGCGCGAATTAACGCGATACCGATTTTCGCGCCAAGCGAATGTGTCGTTGCCATAATTTATCCAACATTTGAGTTAATGCAAGATTATCTAATTTGCCAATATTCCCTTTTGCAATGACCACAAAATCATAATTCGGCAATTTATGCTGGTGTAAGCGAAAATATTCACGGCAAAGACGTTTAACGCGATTGCGCTCATGAGCACGTTTTAAGTGTTTTTTCGGAACAGCAAGTCCAAGACGAGGCGTGTCGAGATGATTATTGCGGGCAAGGATAGTGATTTCAGGCGTACTCGCACGGAGTGGATCTTGAAAGACGTATTTATATTGAACGGGGGTCAACAAACGTAACCCCCGATTAAAGTTTAGCTTAACCAAAGCCATTAGCTTAAATTAAGCAGATAAACTTTTACGACCTTTAGCACGACGACGAGCTAAAACTTGACGGCCGTTTTTGGTTGCCATACGTGCACGGAAACCGTGAGTACGGTTACGTTTTAATACTGATGGTTGAAATGTACGTTTCATAAATAAAATCTACCTAAATAAAATTGTTATATCTGCTAACTTGCGTCAAGCAAGATAATAGAAACAAATGTTAGTCAATAAAGGATGGCAATTTTAATGGTAAAATAGCCTTTCGTCAAACAAGAAATGAGCAAAATGGGAGATTTCTTCCCATTTTGCTCAAAATTGTGCGGAATTATAAATTTTTTCAGTAAAATCGGCAAGCAACCTTTTTTACTTTTTTTCTGCCTTTTATAAAGATCTTTGCTCAACTTTATTGTAAAATCTGCTTCTTTATTCGCGCCGAAATTTCGGTATTTTTGCATAATTTTTCCGACACCAAGATATATTGAGTTTAAATGAAAGTCCTATCTCAAAATTTATGGCGAGATTGCCATTTAGCATTACAAGATCAGCTACCGATTGAAGATTTCAATATGTGGCTAAAACCTTTGCAAGCGGATTACATTGAAATGCATACTATGGTGCTTTACGTGCCTAATCCTTTTGTCAAAAAACACGTGGATTCTCATTATTTACCGCTTATCATCAACCTTTGTCGCGAACTGACACAAAATCCGCATTTTGCGGTTGAAGTACAAGTAGGGGAAAAACCAAAACTTGTCGCGCCAGCAAGCGCCGAAGAAACACCACTCGCACCGAAAAAAAGTAAAAAAGAAGAAATTCCTTTTCGCTCGAATTTAGACCCTAACTATATTTTTGAAAATTTCGTTGAAGGTAAATCCAACCAATGGGCGAAAGCTGCTGGCGAACGCGTTGCCAGTAATCCTGGCGACAAAATGTATAATCCGCTCTTTTTGTATGGCGGAACGGGCTTAGGGAAAACCCACTTATTACACGCTATCGGCAACCAAATTATGCAAAATAAAAAAAATGCGCGCGTCATGTATCTGCATGCTGAACGCTTTATGCATTTTTATGTAAAAGCGGTAAAAAATAACAAAATGCCCAATTTTAAAGATTTTTATCGCAATGTTGACGCCTTACTGATTGATGATATTCAATTTTTTGCTGATAAAGAAAAAACTCAAGAAGAATTTTTCCATATTTTTAATTCGCTTTTTGAAAGCAATCATCAAATTATTTTAACTTCAGATCGCTATCCAAAAGAAATTGAAAAAATTGAAGACCGCTTAAAATCTCGCTTTGGTTGGGGGCTTTCCGTTCCTATTGAACCACCAGATTTAGAAACGCGCGTTGCAATTTTATTAAAAAAAGCTGAAGAACGTAATTTTGCTTTACCTATTGAAGTGGCAACTTTTATGGGACAAAGATTACGCACCAACGTGCGAGAATTAGAAGGGGCTTTAAACCGCGTACAAGCCAATGCTGAATTTACGGGAAAATCCGTCACCATTGATTTTGTGCGTGATGCCTTGCGTGACTTGCTCGCCTTACAAGATAAATTAGTCACCATTGAAAATATTCAAAAAATTGTTGCGGAATATTACCGCATTAAAGTTTCAGATTTAAAATCAAAAAGTCGTAAGCGCACCGTCACACGTCCGCGCCAATTTGCGATGGCTTTAGCCAAAGAGCTTACCAATCGCAGTTTGCCGGAAATCGGTAAAGAATTTGACGGCCGAGATCACACTACCGTATTGCACGCTTGCAAAAAAATTGCGCAATTACGGGAAGAAGATTTAAGCGCACAAGAAGATTGGACCAATTTAATTCGGATTTTATCCGTTTAATCCCATAAGAGGTAAAAAATGCAATTTATTATTTCCCGTGAGAGTTTATTAAAACCCTTGCAACAAGTCTGTGGCGTCTTAAGTAGTCGCCCAACTGTCCCCGTGTTAAATAATGTACTTCTTAATATTCAAGGCAATACTTTATCCATTACGGGAACCGATTTAGAAGTAGAACTTTCCACAAAAGCACAACTTCTTTCTGCAACAAAAGACGGAAGCTACACCATTCCTGCTAAGAAATTTTTAGATCTTTGCCGTAGTTTTCCAGAAGATGCGGAATTAACGGTTACTTTTGAAGAAGATCGTGCGCTTATTCGCTCAGGTCGCATTAAATTTAATTTAGCCACCTTACCTGCTGACGAATATCCAAACTTAGCGGAATGGAAATCTGAAGTGGAATTTGATATTCCACAAAGTACCTTACACCACTTAATCGACGCAACCCAGTTTTCCATGGCAAACCAAGATGCGCGTTATTTCTTAAACGGTATGAAATTTGAAACTGAAGGCAATTTATTACGCACTGTGGCAACAGATGGTCACCGCTTAGCCGTTTGCACCATTCCTTTAGATGAAGAATTACAAAACCATTCCGTTATTGTTCCGCGTAAGGGCGTTTTAGAATTATTACGCTTATTAAATAGCAATGAAGAAAACGCTTGTTTACAAATTGGCGCAAACAATTTACGCATTCATTTAGGCGATATTACTTTTACCTCTAAATTGATTGATGGACGTTATCCTGATTATCGCCGAGTTTTACCGCGTAATGCGACACATATTGTTGAAGGTAATTGGGAAGAATTAAAACGTGCTTTCGCGCGTATGGCGATTTTATCAAATGATAAAGTTAAAGCCGTTCGCCTTTATTTTAGCGAAAACCAATTAAAAATTACGGCCACAAACCCAGAACAAGAAGTTGCAGAAGAAATTCTTGATGTGAATTACCAAGGCAGTGATATGGAAGTTGGCTTTAATGTTACCTATTTATTAGATGTGCTTAATGCCCTCAAATGCCAACAAGTACGTTTTCGTTTAACCGATGCCACCTCGAGCTGTTTAATCGAAAATACCATCGATGACAGTGCTGAATATGTGATTATGCCAATGCGCATTTAGCTTTATGGCCATCTCTCGCATTCTTATTGAGCATTTTCGTAATTTAAACGCTGTGGATCAAACCTTTGATCCCAGCTTTAATTTTATTTTAGGCGATAACGGCAGTGGCAAAACAAGTCTGCTCGAAGCCTTATTCTATCTCGCACATGGGCGATCTTTTAAAAGTTCGGTGCAAAATCGCATTATCAGCTACGATCAACCTCATTTTACCTTGCACGGCAAAATTCAAGAAAGCCAACATCAATGGTCCATTGGCTTACAACGCACGCGCCAAGGGCAAACCAAAATGAAAATTAACGGCGAAGAAGTACAACGACTTGCCGATCTTGCTCATTTATTACCGATCCAAATTATCACGCCCGAAGGCTTGAATTTGCTTAACGGCGGGCCTAGTTATAAACGCGCTTTCTTAGATTGGGGACTTTTTCACCATAACCCTGCTTTTTTACCCCTTTGGAGCAAATTAAATCGTTTATTAAAACAACGTAATGCCGGATTAACTCAAGTGCGCGATTATCAAGAACTGGCGATTTGGGACCAAGAGTTGGTCAAATTAAGCCAACAAGTTAGCCAATGGCGTTTTGAATACAGTGAAAATTTGCGCGCAACCATCGAAAAAAGCTGTCAACTTTTCTTACCTGAACTGGAAATTCAAAGTTATTTTTATCAAGGTTGGGATAAAAACGAAGATTACGCGCAAATTTTAGAGCGCAATTTCTTAGCCGATAAAAAACGAGGTTTTACCTTTTCAGGCCCACAAAAAGCAGATTTCCGTTTTAGAATCAATGGATTACCTGCTGAAGATATTCTTTCTCGCGGACAATTAAAACTTTTGATGTGTGCGCTACGTTTAGCGCAAGGTGAGCATTTAATGGCGCAAAAAAATCGTCCTTGTATTTTTCTGATTGATGATTTCGCCTCTGAACTCGATGAAAAAAAACGTCTTTTACTGGGTGAGCGTTTGCAAAAAAGCCAGTCGCAAGTGTTTATTAGCGCAATTCACTCTGAACATTTAAAACAATTACAGCCACAACAATCTAAAACCTTTCTCATGCAAAATGGCTGTTTAATTGAAAAAGATTAAAAAAACTCGCGCCGAAATTTTTCGGCGCGAGTGAAGTTTCGTAAAAATGTAAAATGAGCTAGGCATTACATCGGTTGTAATAATTCCAAAATAATACCGTCAGGATCTTTTAAATAAACGGCTTTGCTTTTACCTAAATTTTCTGCTGAAAAATCAAATAATTGTGGTTCAGATAAAAATTCTACGCCTTTTGCTAACAAGTTTTGATAGGTCGCATCAATATCTTCTACATAAAAACATAACTCTGAAATGCTTGTTTTAAATAAGCTGTTTTCCATTTTTTCACATTCTGGTGCCACAAAATGCAACAATTCTACCGGTGGGGCTTGCAATTCATCACTGCCATTTAAATAAGCCACATCGACAATGCAATTTTCGCGCTGAAAAAGTTTATCCGTCGCTTCACCTTGCATACGCATTTGGCCTACAAATTTTAACCCTAACACATCACGATAAAATGCAATAGAACGCGTTAAATCGGAAACGGTTAAACCTATATGAATGACTTGTTTTAACATTTTTACTCCTTGATCATCAAAAAAATTTAGTAATAAGAATGCTCACCGCGCTGATGTTCGGTTGCGTCTTTCGTTCCTTTTAATTCTTCGGGGAATTGGCGTAATAATTCTTTTTCTACCCCACTTTTCATCGTCACATCCGCCATAGAACAACCATTGCAACCGCCACCGAATTGTAATACCGCTAAACCATCTTCGGTAATATCAATTAAGGTAATACGTCCGCCATGAGAAGCTAATTGTGGGTTAATTTGAGTTTGAATCACATAATCTACGCGATCAATTAAAGGCGCATCATCGGCGACTTTTTTCATTTTCGCATTCGGCGCTTTTAAAGTAAGTTGTGAACCCAATTCTTCTTCCACTAAGTCAATTTCCGCATCTTCTAAAAAAGGCAAGCTGATTTCATCAACAAAGGCTGAAAAATACATAAAAGGAATTTCCGTATCCGTTTCTTCCACAGCATTTGGTGGACAATAAGAAACGCCACATTCTGCGTTAGGTGTGCCAGGTTTTACCACAAAAATACGAATGTTCGTGCCATCTTCTTGTTGAGCGAGTAATTTTTTAAAATGCGCCTGAGCGCTTTCTGAAATGCGGATATTATGCATAGCTTGTCCTTGGGTAATACTTGATTATTTTAGTCAGAATAAGGGGCAGATTTTAGCAGTAGCTGAAAAAAATGCAATCCTTTTATGCGCGCGCAACGCCCCAAACTTGAATTCGTTTTATCCCATGCTGACGTAAGGTTTTCGCTATTTCCGCGACTGTCGCCCCTGTGGTAATCACATCATCTATAATCGCAACAGATTGATATTGGCCTTTCTTAGCCAAATTAAATGCAAAAGATTGATGCACATTTTTTCGGCGCGAATGGGCATTTTGTCCCCTTTGCGTTGGCGTATTTTTAATACGATAAATCAAATTATTCTCTAACGTTAAATGAAACCACTGGGCTAAAAAGCGCGCTAATAATTCACTTTGATTAAAACCACGCGACCATTGACGCTTTTTGTGCAAGGGGACAGGAATTAACGCTTCTGGCAATGGAAAATACTGCTCGCGCCGAGCATTTTTTACGGCCAAAAATAACAATCTTGCGAGCGTGCGATCTAAGTAAAATTGACGCTGAAATTTAAAACGTTGAATTAATGTAGAAAGCGGTGGCCGATAAGTTCCTGCGATCACCATATTTTGCCAAACGTGCATAAAAGGCGCACATTTACCGCAAAATTCTGCGTAATGAGCTAAAGGATTTCCACAATGAAAACAATATGTTGGGCTTGAAATCTGTTTTTGGCAGGTTGAACAAAGACCATTTTTTGCTAACGCTAAATGGCCATCGCAGTGCCAACATCGAAAAGTAAAAAACGCCATAAATGCTCCTTTTTAAGCAAGGAAGTTATAAGAAAGCCTGGCCTCTTACAAAAAGTTTGGCGAATTTTTTCGATCCTTATCGTAAAAATGCTACAATTTCGTTTATTTTTTCCACCTCTAATAAGGATCTTGTATGCAAATTCCTGATTATTCTTCGCAGATTAAAGCTGTTTTTTTCGATATCGACGAAACCTTATATATGAAAGATACCGATACCTTGCCTGAAAGCGTATTCCCTGCGCTAAAAAAACTACAAGAAAATAATATCCTTATCGGTATTGCCACAGGTCGCGTGGTTGCAAGTTTTCCGCCAAAAATTCAGGCTTTAATTCACGCCTTAAACATCAACACCTTTGTGACCTCTAACGGTCAATTTGTGCAATGCCAAGGTGAGGTTTTACGCAATGCGGCCATTCCTTTGCACATTGTGCGCCCTTTATTAAATTTCTTTCAGCAAGAGCAAATCGCCTACGCGGTGATTAACAACCATAAGCTTTGTGTGTCAGAAATTACACCGCGTTTAGAAGAGGCTTTAAATCCAATTACGCACAATTATTCCGTTGACCCTAATTATTGCGATCATCATCCTATTTTACAGATTTTATCTTTTTCTGATGAAAGCCAAGATGAACTTATTGAAAACTCAGGCTTTTTAGCAGGATTAAAAACAATTCGTTGGCATAAAAATTCCCTTGATATTTTAGAGTCTGAAGGTTCTAAAGCGCGTGGGATTGCCGAAGTTGCCAAACATTTAGGTTTTTCTATGGAAAATATTATGGCCTTTGGTGACGGTTTAAATGATTTAGAAATGCTCAGCCAAGTTGGCGTAGGCGTTGCCATGGGAAATGGTCATCCTAAATTAAAAGCTCAAGCTAAACATGTGGGGAAAGAAGTGGATAAAGACGGCATTGCAGATTTTCTGGCGCGTGCCAATTTAATTTAAGCTGGCCACGACTTTTTAGTCGTAACCTTCCTTGATAAAAAAGCTCGCACCGAAATTTTATCTTTCTTGCGAGCTTTTACATATTTTTTCTTAAGTGCGTTTTTTCTCAACCAAAATCATCGCATAAAATACTACGGTTAAGAAAAAGTAAAACATCACGCCTGAATTATGCATAAAAAAGGATTGAGTTAAACTGTATGACATCACAGAAAGCACATGCACAATACCTAAGGTCGCAATAACGCGCTGTGTAAAATGGCTTGTTTTAAGATTTTTTATGAAAAAACCAAGGGGAATAAGGAAAATAGCGAAAATACCCGCAAGCCCCAACACACCTCGTTTAGAAAGATCATCAAGATATTGATTATGCTGATGCCCAAAAGGTACCGCATAAGCGCCAATTAAGCCTGCTTTATGTAATTTTTCTCGCTGAGCAATAATATTTTCTTGTCCCCAACCTAATAAAGGTTTTTCTTGCGCCATGAAAATCGCAGATTTCCATAAATCGAAACGAATACCAACAGATGTTGAGGTATTTTTATAATTTTGCACTTCATTTGTCGCAGTATGAATACGGGATATCATGCTCGTTTTTGGATTAAGTGCCACGGCTGTTACCGCTAAAAGCAAGAAAAGGCCAATACCGATAAAGAATTTTTTACTGAAAGTTTTGCGGAAAATATAAAAAATTACAGCAACTAAAACAGGCACGCCAATCCATCCTCCGCGAGCGGTAGATAGAATGCTTCCAAGGATTCCGCCAAAGGTTCCAAGTAAAGCGAAGAGTGTGAGCGGATAATTTTTTCTTTGAGCAAAATAAAACACAAAAACTAAAGAAAACATCCCCAAGGACATGGACATATCACCGCCTTGAATTTGGAAAATTTGCTCAAAAGCTGCGTAGTTACCTAAAACAAAACGTTGATATAAGGCAAATCCCCCTGCCACAAAAGCCCCCAAAGGAACACTAATGGCCAGTAAACGGAATCGAATAGGTTCTTTAACTAATAAAAATAATATCGGCAAGAAGAAAATTAATCGACTTGGACTGTCTAATTCACGCAGGCGTCCATGGTGATATAAAACAGAAACCACAAAAGTCGCAAAGTAAAAAAGATAACTAAAAATAAGCCATTTTTCTTCCTTAGAAGGGCGGTATAGATCCTTTTTAAAAGTGGCATAAATTAAATAAAAAAAGGCAATAACCATCAATCCCCAAGGAATATTTTGCCCGCCCGTTATGGTTAATAAACCAACAAAAAAAAGCGGAATAAACATATTTACTAGGCGATTTAAGGTAAAATAATTCAACACATTCATCATAAATTTCTTTTACAACAATCAATAAAACGAGCAATATTCTAACAATAAAGTCTATAAAAATATAAAAAAAGCTGATTTTAGGGAACAATTTTCCCGTGTATAGCATTTTTCTTATTCTTTGTTAAAATAAAGGCTATTTTTAATTTTTCTTTTTATAAAATATGAACAAAGCACAAAATAAAAATCGTAAGATTTTTGTCATTAATTTAGCTAAGTCAAGTGATCGACGTTCGCAGATGATTGATAAATTTTCTGCCCTAAATGCTGAGATAAATTACCAATTTTTTACAGCGGTTCACGGCAAAGAAACCCCTAATCATCCTCTATTTGCTAAACATAACTCACAAAAACGCCAGCAACGCAAAGGTTCAGCCACTACCCTTGGCCAACTTGGTTGTTTTGCCAGCCATTATTTATTATGGGAAAAATGCGTGGAATTAAATGAAGGCATTATCGTGATGGAAGATGACGCTTTACTGTTAGATAATTTTCTCAATACTTACCATTTTCTCTCAAGCGCCGACAATACCTTTGAATTTCTATGGCTTTGCCTTTCTTTAAATGGCGGAAAACATAAAACAGTTGCAAATTTCCCTGCTTTTAATTTAAACGTAGAGCGTTTTTATCTTGGTTTTGGTAACACGGCTTGCTATTACATTACTCCACAAGCGGCGAAAAAACTTCTTGCTTACTGCGAAGAATGGATCTGGAATGTGGATATTTCCATGGATAGATACTATGAAAATAAACTTAACTTCTATGGCGTACTTCCAGCTTGTGTACAACAAGATTACACGTTTACGAGCGATGTACCGCTAAATAAAGAAGATAAACGCACGCTGGCTACTAAAATTCGGCGCGAGTTCTATAACGCTTGCGATCGCTTTAAACGCACCTTCTATAATCTTTCACATTAAAACCACTTTTTCGGTGCGAGTGTTGTTTATTTGAAGTTAGTTGCCCTTTTCAAATAAATTTTTATGTAATGCTCGCACAATATCCGTTGCTTGCTCGCTATGTGCTAATAAACATACGTTGTTAGCACTTGCTTTATCGCTCATCATACGAATATTAAAATGCGTTAAAATCGCAAAAATTTGTTTCGCCAGCGCTGGACAAGCGTGCAAATTATTTCCAACTAAAGCAATCAAAGCTAAGCCTGTATTGACTTTTATTCCCGCAAATTGACTTAATTCAGACAATAATTCCGCTGAAAGTAAGGCTTTTTCTTGGCTACTATTTGTTGCTACGCTGTCTAATGTTAAGGCAAGACTTAAAGCTGAACTATTCATGGTTTCTACCGGAATTTTATTTTGTGCAAAAAGAGCGAGCGTTTTGGCTAAAAAATCTTTTTCCGACAAATGATAAATATTAGACAAGGTTAATAATGTTTGGTCACGACGCAAAGCAATGGCACGAAAAGCCGGATTTTGCGCACAATTTTTCGTAACCCAAGTTCCGCCAGCTTTCGGCGCCTTACTTGACCCCACATAAACAGGAATATTACTGCGTACAGCGGGGCGTAAGGTAGCTGGATGTAACACTTTTGCGCCAAAAGTTGCCATTTCTGCAGCTTCTGCAAAGCTAATGCTCTCAATGCGTTGTGCTAAAGGCACGGTACGAGGATCTGTGGTATAAATGCCCGCAACATCCGTCCAAATCAGCACGTCTTTCGCCCCCAAAACTTCGGCTAATAAAGCTGCGGAATAATCACTTCCGCCTCGTCCAAGCGTGGTCGTAAAACCTTTAGGATCGCGCCCAATAAAGCCTTGCGTAATCACTAAGTTGCCTTGTTCAATTAAAGGCAAAATAATTTGTTCGCTGTTTTTTTTCGTCATCTCATCTTGCGGTATCGCTTGCCCAAATTGGCTGTCGGTTGCAATCACATCGCGTACATCAACCCATCTCGCAGGAAGTCCCATTTCTTGTAATAAATGTACGAAAATTAAACTTGAAATCATTTCCCCTTGGGAAATTAATTCATCGGTCAGCATCGGGGATGGCGCTAAAAATGCTCGCGCCGAAAGTTGGGTGATTTTTTCTAATAAGGCCTGAACTTCCTCGCGAATATTTTTTGCGTTTGACAATTCGCTCAGAATATTTTCTTGAATTTGAACCACCTTCGCTAATAATCTGCGTCGTTGCGCTTCTTCGCATCCTTGCGCTAAAGCCACTAATAAATTGGTTACGCCAGCAGAGGCAGAAAGAACGACCACTCGCGTATTGGGGTCAGCTTGTAAAATATTGGCACAAGCCTGCATTGCAGGAAAATCGGCCACGCTGGTGCCGCCAAATTTAGCCACAGAAAGTGGTTGCATACTCTATCCTTATTCTTTTAATGCTATTCAATTCAAAAAATTTTGTTATTTTACGCTTTTTTAAGCGATTTTTCACGCCATAAACTTGGACAAAAAAATACGCATTATTTTAAAACCGAAAGGCGAAGATTACCACAAAAGGCGCAGGAATAATGCCTCTTTTCATAAATTCATTGCACCCTAGAAAAATTCTTGCATAATGTGCCCATTTCTCAATAAATAGGATTTTAATATGTCGGAAGAAACCTCCTTAAAAAGCACGGTTTTTTATAGCTTACTCCCACCTTTTATTTTATTAACCATTGATTTATTTGCGCTTTATTTACAACCGCAATCTTTTGCCGTATCGCATTTATCCCTGGCTCTTTTAAGCGCACAACTTTTATGTTTATTCTTATTCTTAAAAGGTGAAATGTGTCCAGGACAACGTGCTCGTCTGATCAATCTTAATAAAGGCTTTTTGCTTTTTTGGCTCACTTGGCTTTTTCTTAGTGCCTTTTCTACTTACCATTATTATTTAACCGATTTGGTCAGCTTATGCGGTATCGGGGCCACTTTGGCCATTTGCTTACAGCCGAAAAAAATTCGTCAACGCCGTCCTTTTATTTTTATCGGTATGGCTCTTGCAAGCCTAGGTTTTGCTGTTTACGCCTTAATGTTTTTAGATATGCCTTTGATTTTCTTACCAATGTTTAATCCTCTTACGCAAATTTTAACGGGGATTATTTTGGCGAATTTAACCTTATTGGGGGCGAAAAATCGTTTACATAATTTTATGGCTATCTTGCCAATGAGTATGCTTATTACCCTATTTTTAAACGCGCTCTTTGTGCTTGGCCTCTTATTTTATGCGCATCTACAAAGGGTTGTTTTCCCTTGGCATTTGCCTTGGATTTTATATTTTGGCTTACATTTATTACTTTTAGTGATCATTGGTGGGGCTTTATTTATGCAAAAACGCCTTGATTACTTATTACTTTTCATCCTCTTAATTATTAGTGCAAGTTTGCCATTATGGGCAACTTTTGCCTATTTGCATCCTTAAGGAGAACTTATGTCTGTTGCAATCGATTTACAAATTGCTTGTGAAAATAGTGAAAATTTACCCGCTTTGACGGATTTAGAGCGCTGGGCAAGTGCTGCGATGGTCAATGACCTGGATAACCCTGAAATAACCATTCGTATTGTCGATGAAGCGGAAAGTCACGAATTAAACTTAACGTATCGTGGGAAAGATCGCCCAACGAATGTGCTTTCATTCCCTTTTGAATGCCCCGCTGAAGTTGAATTACCTTTATTAGGCGATTTAGTGATTTGTCGTCAAGTAATGGAACGCGAAGCTCAAGAGCAAAATATTACTCAAACTGCTCACTGGGCGCATTTAGTCGTACATGGCTGTTTACATTTGCAAGGTTACGACCATATTCTTGATGATGAAGCGGAAATTATGGAAGGCTTAGAATCACAAATTATGCAAAAACTAGGCTTTGCTGACCCTTACGCCTGCGAGAAATAATGCAAGATCGCAAGTGCCTTATTTTAGTGGGTGATGATGCTTATCTCACCCACCAATTACAACAAGCGAGCGCACATTTAGCGCCTGAATCGCTTTTGTTGCTACAAAACGCCCATTGCGAAAATTCTCTTTTTCCTTTAGGGCAAATTGTGCCTTTTGAAAAAAGTAAAAATCTGCTTGGGCAAGAATTTCCCTATTTGCTTTTTGACGCCCGTCATCAATTACATTTAGAAAGTTTAGCCATAGCAAGTGGAACCTTAAAAGCCGGCGGTGTTTTAGTTATTTTGCTGAATCATTGGCAAAATTATGCCGAACAACCGGACTTAGATAGCCTACGTTGGGCAGATGGCCAATGTATTGCCAGTCCGCTTTTTCGTCTTTTTTTTCAAGAGCAAATTCATCATTTTGCTTTTCCTGTTTTACAACAAAAATATCAAGACAATCTCTCGCCCTTTAGCCTTTTACCCGAAAAGAAAAAAGAAAACTTAACGCTCACTTTAGAGCAAGAAGATTTATACCAAAAACTTCTCGCTCAGCAACCTAGCCACGTTTTAATTACGGCCAAACGCGGACGTGGAAAATCGGCTTTTGCAGGCTTTCTTGCACAACATTTTTTAGCTCAGGGGAAAACCATCATTCTCACTGCGCCAAATAAACAAGCCGTGCAAACCTTAATGCTTTTTTGCGCCAAGCCTTTAACTTTTATGGCGCCCGATGCCTTACTTTTAGCCTTAGAAAAGGGAAGTTGTAAAGCGGATTTATTATTTATTGATGAAGCGGCGATGTTACCTTTACCTCTTTTACAACGCTTAAGCCGTTTTTTCCCTAAATTAGTTTGCACCACAACCGTAGAAAGCTACGAAGGGACAGGACGCGGGTTTGCCTTAAAATTTATGCAAGAAAATGCGCTTCCTTGGCAACATTTCCGCTTACAAACACCGTTACGTTGGAAAGAACACGACCCTTTAGAAAAATGGGTGGAATCTTTACTTGGTTTTCAACCTCTAAAACTTGAAAAGCAAAAAAAAGAAAAGCTCACTTATCAGCTTTATTCTCAACAAACTTTATGGCAAAAAAATCGCTTATTGCCTTTTTACCAACTATTAAGCCAAGCCCATTACCGCACCGCGCCAACAGATTTACGTCGTTTATTTGATGGCGAAAATCAACATTTTTTCTTAGCGGAAAAGGAACAGTTAATTGGGGGGATTTGGGCTTTAACGGAAGGTCATCTGCAAGAGGAAAATTTGCTTACGGGCATTTTACAAGGCGAACGACGCCCACGCGGTCATTTAGTTGCCCAATTATTAGCGCAAAGTGCGCAAGATTTGCGCCCTTGTCAATTTTCATCTTGGCGCATTTCACGTATTGCGATAGAAAAAAATTTACAAAATCAACAAATTGGCCAACAGTTAATGCAAAATTTTATCCATCTTGCCCAATCACAAAAAAACTTGGATTTTCTTTCTGTCAGTTTTGGTTACAACGAAAAGCTCGCGCATTTTTGGCAAAAATGTGGTTTTACCTTGGTCTTTTTAGCGGAAACACAAACGGCAAGTAGCGGTTGTTATTCTGCGGTGTTTTTATATCCTTTAAGCCAAAGAGGGAAAACTTTATGTGCGTTTTTAAGGCAAACTTTTAAGCAAAATCTTGCTTTTTATCAACACTCTTTGCTTGAAACAGTGCCATCTTTACAAAAACTTGCTCAAGACAATGCCTGTTTTTTATTAAAGCCCAACGATGTTGCAAGCCTACATAATTTTGCCTTTGCTCATTTGCGTTTCTATTTTGCTTTACCGGCTTTAAAACGTTTATTGCAAGAAAAAAATACCCTCGAAAACTGCCCGTTATTAAAAGATTATTTTACGGAAAAACAATGGGTTAATCAGCCTTCAAGCCGTCAGTGGCAAAAAAAATTACGCGATGAAATAGCACAGTTTTTAAAACAAAAGCCCCAATAAATGGGGCTTAAAAAAAGACTCGCGCCGAAAATTTTCCTTAAAATTTTTCAAAGCCACTTTGTTTTTGTAACAAGTGAAACCAACGCACTAACTCATCTTGCATTTGGGCTAAATTATCCGTTAAGTCTTGTTGACGAGCAATTCTAGACCAATAAGGATTCGCTGGAATTTTTGTGCTAAATCGCCCCGTATTATGATATTCGCCATGGCATAACTTATGGACTTCTTTTAACGCTTTCTCTTGACCTTTTTCCGTTTCAAGATCCTCTAAAAACGCCGTTAACCCCACGTTTGGCAATAAGAAAAGTTCTCTTTTGCCTGCAAGAAAATCTCGCGCATACATTAAAAGTATTTCTTGAGCTTCTTTTGCGCTAAGCAGGCCTTTTTTACCTAACTGAAACACGCCATTATTTCCAAGATGTAGCACTTCTTCTACGTTATTTTCGCTCGCTATTAAGAATAAATAATGCATCCACGCCTGCACCATATCTTTCCCTTTCACATTCGCTAAACGGTAACTGATGCGTTTACGCTGAATAAAATGCGTAACGGTACCTTTTAATTTTATGTTATCGGCAAGCTCAAGCTGTAAATTGAGACTTTCTTCTTTTTCCCATGCTTCCCTGCTGACTAATGTATTGAGTTTTTCACGAAAAGCATGAATTTTTTTCTGAGCATCGAGGGCATAAATATCCGCAAACTTACCTCTTGGTAATTGCCCTTTTATCTGCCATTTTTCCCATTCTGTGTTGAAATTTTCTTCCCCTTCAATAAATAATTGATGGTTAATTTGATAGTTTTCTAAATTATCTAAAGCAAAATTTTCACTTTCTTTAATGCTATCTAAATTTTGACGATAATAAATACCCAAACGTTGTTCAAAAAAGTATGTCACAGGATCTTGCACAAAGGACACAAGCTCTTCAAAATCAATAAGTTGAATTTTATCTTCGTGAGTTTCTAAAGCTTCTAATGGTACTAAAAATGCTGGGGCTTTTTGTTGTGTGTTACCTTGCGCTAAAGGCAACCATTTTTTCGCAAAAGAATGCAAGCCTTGCGTATAATTTTTAGCGGAAAAAGCGCTCATCGGATGCTGATAAACACATTGTTGTTGATAATTTTCTGCGTCTTCTGCCGTGAAATTAGCTAATAAATAATCCTTTAACTGGCTTAATAAAATAGAAGGTTCAAAAAAGCTATCATCCACAATAGATCGCCCAACGTAACTTACATAAAAATATTGCTGAGCAGAAAGTAAGGCTTCCAGGAACAAATAACGGTCATCATCACGACGGAAACGATCGCCTTTTTGATGATAATATTGCATTAAATCAAAGCTATTTGGCACTTGTAAGCGTGGGTACTCACCATCATTCATCCCTAATAAACAAACAACTTTAAATGGAATTGAACGCATAGGTAAAAGAGTACAAAAATTCATTTTCCCTAAGGTAAAACGATAGCTGTTCGCGCTATCTTGCAAACTTTCTTGTAATGTTTGGCTTATCACTTCCGCGCTAATTTTTTCGCTAAAATGGCCTTTTTCCACATTTTCAGACAGTTTTTCTACGCTTTCCGTTAAATAACGCCAAATAGGGCTTTGTTGGCTTTCATCAAAAAAGTCCGTAATAAGTGCCAGTAAAATTTCACGCCACTCATACATAAAATGCGCCTGACTTAAGTCTTGTTGCCATTGCCACATACGCACAATAAAGTCTGTGAGCTTGCCTGCAAGTTGCCCTTGTAAGCCCGCGCTACTATCTAAACCTAGGCTATCTTGCCAAATACCATTTTCTTCACGCAAACTAAAACCAAGTAAAATGCGCTCTAAGCCGGCTTGCCAAGCATTGTAATTTTTCTGCGCTTGTTTGGCATTGTCATCTGGATTTCCCGTTGGATTTTTCGCTAAACCAAAACGCACCCCTGCCGTTTTAACCCAATAATGAATTTGTTCTAAGTCTTTCAATTCAATACCAAAACGCGCTCGAATATCTGGAATTTCTAAAAAAGCCAAAATATCTTCCGCGCTAAATTGGCTATTTTTCAGCTGTAAAAGCTGTAAAAAACTTGCAACTAAAATATCGCTTTCCGTTAATTTATTATCAGAAATTGCAAAAGGAATATAAGGGTCACTTTGCCCAAAAATGGCTTGTATATAAGGCGTATATTTATCAATATCCGCAACCATAATAACCACATCTTTAGGCGTAAGCGTTGGATTTTCATTAAATAAATGCAATAAATAATCTTGCAACACTTCCACTTCGCGCATTTGGCTGTAACAAGAATGAAGCGTTAAAGAACGATCCTCTTGCGCTAATTGCAAACTGCCTTTTTCGTTAGCGTCAAAATGCAAAATTTTTTGTTGCACTTGATTTAATAAGGTTAAATCACTTTGTGAGCTTTCAACATAGGCTTCAATTTCATTGGCTTGAATACTACCTTGTGCGGCAACTTCCGTTAATAAAAACAGAAAATCTCGCCCCATTTTTCCCCAAGAGGCTAATAAAGGGTTCCCCACTTGCAAGGTTTCGTCATAACTTGTGGTGTCACTTGCTTGTTGTAGATTTTCCACTTGTTGAGCCGTTAACCACGCCGATGAAGTCCATTCGGTTTGTTGCTTTTCTTGCTGATATTGCAAACGTTGGCGTAATTGTAATTTTTGCCACATTTTAGGGTCCATGACATCGCCCCAATATTCTTGGCAACCATTGGTAAAAAATAAATGCACATCGCAATATTGGCTTAAAGCTTGCAGAGTTTCTAAATGAGTTTTAGGTAAAGCGGAAATGCCAAAAATAAAAAGACGTTCAGGTAAGTTTTTCGGTTTATTTTCCGCTAAAAAGGCTAATAATTGTCGATGTAAATTAGCCCGATGTTGCACCATATCCATTTGAGTTTCTTCTTGAATATCTGCAATTAAGCCACGCCACAATATGCCTTGCCAAGCTAAATGTTGCTCAATTTGTTCAGCAAATAAAGCCATTTTTTCTTTTTGACTTGCTTTAATTTGTTGATAAATTTCAGCATCTTTCCCCGCTTCCCATAAAGCAATCCATTCGGGGCGATAAACTAAATATTGGTCAAATAAATCGGCAATTTTATAAGCGAGTTGATAGCATTTTTGTTGCGCCATTTCGCTATGACTGGCTAAGTAATGTTGCAAAGGCGCAAAGGCCTCTTGAGCTAAAAATTGCGGTAATAATCGCATTAAACGCCAAACCAAATTTTCTTTGCGAAAAACGCTTTGGGCCTCTACATTCGGTAAATTTTCTACATAAAGTTGCCAAATAAAGCTCGCTGGCATCGGATAAGAAATATTACTTGCAATGCCTGATTTTTCCGCAATTTGCCAATTTAGCCATTGTTCCATACCGGGACTTTGCACCAAGACCACTTCTTGCGCGAAAGGATCGGCTAATGGCTTTTGCATTAAATGCCATAAAATATCTTTTTGCGTTTCCAATAAATTTGAATAATAAATATTAAACACGTTAAACCTGCTTTAAGGGGAAAAATAAAATGTGTCCATACTACCACGAACCCACATTCCCTTATTACAATCCACGATAAAATTTATGCCATTTTGCTGAATTTCTCTCTCGCAAGGGATGCCTAAAAATTGCTGTTGCATTGCATTATGCCAAATTTGTAAGGCTTGTTTTTGCTGATAAAGCCTTGTTCCTTTCTGCCATTGAAGGCTTGCCCAATATTGAAAACTTAAAATTAACAGGGCAAACATACTTAAAGTTAATAATAAACTTACTAAGGTAAAACCTTTATTTTTGTAGATATTGTGCGTTGAAATCATGCCAGCTTTGCTCTTGTAATTGCCAAATATTTTTACCCTCTCGCGCCGAAAATTGATATTCACAATGCCAAAATAGCGGAAAATCTTCTTTGATTATTTCGCGCATTTTTTGTAAAAAAATTTTTTTATTGTTGCCTAATGAAATTCCATTTAAGGCCTCACATTGTTTTTCTGCTTGTTGGTAATACTCTTTATTTTGCGCTTCAAGTTGACCGCTAACCCATTGATATTGTAAAAAATAATGTTGCTGAAAAGCGCTTAATAAGCCGTCATAAAAAGTAAAACTTAAAATTAAAATACTGCTTAAAACTAATAATAAACTTAATGCGATAGAGCCTTTTTGCATATTTTCCTCGTTACTGATTCATCAAAGGTACTATGGCGGAGGTTTCATAGATGACGGGATTTTTATGATATTTTTTCGCTTTTAACTTGCCTTTCAAATAAATTTCAATCGCTTTTTTATTCTTATTTTTTAATAACTTAAATCTTAAATCGAGAATTTGAATTTGTTTTTCATCGAATAATTTATCCCAGCGCGCAGTATTACACATATCACTTGAAGTGTAGGTTTGACAGAGGGCTTTAGGGCAATAATCTTTTATTTCTTTTTTCTTGCTTGGCCATTTTTCAACATTATTTTTAGCTAAACGATAACCAAACAATTCTAAAGCGAGATTATGTACATTATTTCGCCCATCTTTAATGCAATGACGTTCGGCGTCGGCTTTTTTACTTTCATTTTCAGACATTCCGCCCAAACAACCGTTATGATCTAAATCGTAAAAAAAAATCACGCAACTCTCTTTCGCTTCTTTCTCTTTTTGTCCAAGGGAAAAAGCCTGGCCGTTTTGCATAAAAAAAGCATAATTCGTTTGGGCAATATTTTCTTTAAAGGCGCGAAAACCTGTGCGTTTTAAATCTTTTGCCATCATATGCAATACATCATCTATTTGTTGTTGTAAAGCTAATTGGTCTAAAAGACGGTGTTGTTGAGAAAACTGTTGCGTAAAAAATTGCCCGATAGCAAAAAGCAAAAACGCAAATAAACTTAAGGCTAACATCATTTCCACTAAAGTATGGCCTTTATATATTCTCATCACCGCTCCTTTTTGCAAGGTGTAAGACGAATACGCCCAACATTACTAATATTTAAATTGACACAGGCTTGATTTAAACGCAAGGTTAATGCTTTCGCCTGTCCTGCTGTACTTCGCGTACCATCAAAGACGATATAATGTTGTGGATAAACTTTGACTGCATTTAATTGCACATTGTTAAAAAAAGGCCGATAAATTTTTAGCCTATGACGACAAGACTTTTCTTGGAAACAAGAACAATACAACGTATCTTTTCCCGTTTTTTCTTCAGCACTTAAGCACCATTTTTGCGATTGTTTATCCACAACCAAGGCGATATTTTGATTTTCTGCAAAGGCTTGATAACGCGCTTGATGCAAAAAAAGTTGCAAGCGTTCACTTTCCTGCTGTAATTTTTGTGCATCTTGCCAAACTTGCCATTTCGGCAAAGCTAAAAGAGCCAAAAAGGCAATTATCGCCAACACTGTTAACATTTCTAATGTGGAAAAACCAGAATATTTCATGCTTACCATCCGTTTCATCAGGACAAAAAATAAGTGAAATAGAGAAAAAGGCCAAGAATGAGACGCTGTTTTTGCGACGTTGATCGCAAAATGCAAAAATTTCGCTAAAAAATACGAAAAAAATAAAGATGATAAAAAAAGGGATAAAAATGATTTTAAGAAAAGTTTGAAGTGGTGGGTCGTGAAGGATTCGAACCTTCGACCAATAGATTAAAAGTCT
>JAHHQY010000007.1 GCA_020026115.1 Actinobacillus sp.
TATTTTCTTTTATTTTCTCACTCCAGATCATTTTTCCACCTGATGATTTATACGGATTTCCATTTACATCTGGAAAATCGAATTGAGTAAACCAATAGCTAAAAATTGTTTGAAGCTGCTTCTCTAAATTATTGTTTATCTTATAATTATTTAAAATTTTTCTATCAATTAATGATAAAGTTTTAGATAAATCATCTTGTTTTTCTTTAGATGGAATTTGGAATTTTAATGTAGTAAGATAGTCAACATTAATATTATCTTGAATACTTCCTGTTGCAGCATTTTTAATAAAATATTTAATGTATTCGAATACATAATACATAAAAATTTCAGATGATTCTTTTGGATTTGCAGTAAATCCCACGATACTATCTGGAAAGCACATAGGATAACTTAATATACCTGTTTCTGCAATATTAGCAGCAATAGTTATACATAAAGTTCCTTCATCCCATAATTTACTTTGTTTAAGTCCAAATTCTCCATATTTTTGGGAATGATTAGAGATAAATAAAATTGAATCTTTTACATCCCCAGTTTGAATAAAGGGATATTTTCCATTCTCAAATAATTTAGAATCGTTTCTAGGACGATGTTTTGAAATTCCTCTTGAAAAATCCCCTAAGTCTTTTAATTTTCTTGTATTCCAATGTTCGTTAAACTTAGTTTTGTTATAAATCACCATAATCTCCTTTATCCGATATATTTTCTATGTGCAATTTTTACATTGCTTTGTTTTACCATTGCATACTGCAAGGTTGTATCAATTCTTTTATGTCCTAATAGTTTTTGCAACTGTTCTATAGGCATTCCTTTGTCTATTGCTATTGTTGCTAAAGTTCTTCTGAATTTATGTGGATGAACTTTAGCTAATCCTAAGCTTTTTCCTAACGATCTTAATCTCGATTCTATACCGCCTATACTCAGTCTATTACAAGGACGTTTCAAGGATACAAACAATGCTGTATTATTATCCGTTCTAGCCTCTAAATAATTTTTAAGATGGATTTTAGTTCGAGCATCAAAATAAACAACTCTTTCTTTGTTTCCTTTACCATAGACAATACATTCTCTTTCTTGAAAATCTATATCATCTCTGTTTAACAGAACCATTTCCCCTACACGCATACCTGTCGAAGCTAATAAATCTATCATCGCTAAATCTCTTAATTCTTGACAAGAGTCACGCATTAATTCTAATGATTCATCAGAGTATGTTTCTTTAATCGTTGAAGGTGATTTAATTTTATGAATTCTTTTCATTGGGTTTTTTAAAATATAATCTTCATCTTCCAACCATGAAAAAAAACTAGATAAAATTCTTCTAATATTATCTATAGTCGTTTGTGAAACTTTTCTTTCAGCTTGATAACTAATCAGATATTCTCTAATATCATCTGTTTCTAATACGCTATAATTTTTATTTAGTGATACGAACATAGCTTCAATTGTCGCTTTGTAGTAGTTAGCTGACTTCAACGAACACCCTTCAACTTTTTTAGAAGCCAAAAACAAATCAAGAATTTCTTTATTTTCTATTTTCGATTGAGCAACATCATGTATTTCTATAACATTAACCTTGAACAAGATATTTCTCAAAACTTCTCTTAGCTGACTCAGTTGAGCATTATTTATGCTTCCAAGCATACATTGAATTACTTCATTAATAATTTTTTCTTTCATAGTTATTCTCCTATTTATAGAGAATGACTATGGAGTGGTAATCTCTTATTAATCTTCTGCCACTCGCAGAGTTAAAGATATCACATTGAATAAGCAATAATAAATCAGACTTGAAAAAATTAAAAGAATATATAAAACAATTTAAAGATAATAAAATTGATAGGTGGTTATTTTATATAAGATTTTAGAAAAACAATGGTTGTATGGAAAATGTAGAAGCTTAAAGCAAGCTAGCATTTCATTTTTAACCATTTAAATTTTATAGAAAAATGATGAACTATCATATTTAATGAGTAATAAATAAGTATATTGATATTGTTTGAAAGAGAAGAAAAGAAATAATCAGATCTTACTAATGAGTAGGAGTCTCGCGCCGAAAAATCGCTGAAATTTCGGTGCGAGTGGGGGGTTATAGGTGGCGGTTGTCGTGAGCTTGTTGTAAAAGTTGGCGACTTTCTTTTAAAAAGAGTGATGAATAGTCCCCAAACCAGTTTTTTATTTGATTAAAACTATCAATAAAGCCTTGTTTATCGTCATTTTCAAAAAAAGCCAAACTCTCTTCATAACTTTGTTTCAGGCTTTCAATAACGGCTAAATTTTCAGGCTTATCCATAATAATATCTGCGTATAATTCCGCGTCTTGCGCGAATAAACGGCCGATCATAGCTAATTCCAAACGATAAATCGGTGAAGATAAAGCGAGTAAATTGGCTAAATCAACATTTTGTTTTGATAAATGCAAGCCGTTGGTGAAGGTCGCAAAGTGGCGTAGGGCTTGAATATACGTCATACTTTTATCGTGTTCTTTGGCGTCAATATGATGAATTTTTGCGCCCCAAATTTGAATTTGTTGTAAAAGCCATTGATAACGTTCAGGAAAACGTCCATCGCAAGCGACGACCACTTGTTTTGCCATACTGGTAATGTCAGAGCCAAACATCGGGTGCAAACCTAAAACGGCGCCTTGATGCACAGCTAGCATGCGTTCTAAAGGTTTTTCTTTGACGGAAGTTAAATCCGCTAAGAGCATATTTTCTGTTAAAAATGGCGCGAGTTTTTCAATAATTTCCACGGTTTTATTGATTGGCACGGCCACAATGACGGCATCGGCTTTCGCCAAAAGTTGAGAAGCGCAAGGCCAGTCATCTTTATCCAGCGTGCTAACTTCATAGCCCGAAAGGCTTAAATAATGCGCAAATAAAGACCCCAGTTTTCCTTTTCCGCCAACAATAACGATTTTTTTAATGGCCGTATTAACCGTTTTAAAGCCAAATTGATTTTCACGTTGATAAGATTCACGCATTAAACGTCTTAAAATGTCTTCAATTAAATCCGCGGAAATGCCGTTTTTTTCGGCTTCTTGACGGCGTGCTTGAATCATCGCAAACTCACGCTC
The DNA here is from genome assembly GCA_020026115.1 of Actinobacillus sp. Taxonomy (GTDB): domain Bacteria; phylum Pseudomonadota; class Gammaproteobacteria; order Enterobacterales; family Pasteurellaceae; genus Actinobacillus_C. The sequence continues at coordinate 3,080 of JAHHQY010000007.1, forward strand.
AGGCACATAAATAGGCAATCCATGTGTGTGTTTTACTTCGCCAACTTTTTTCACTAACGCCAAACGTTGACGAATAAGATTAAGCAAGGCTCGGTCTAATTGATCAATTTCATCTCTTAATTCGGTTAATGCGTTCATTTTTATCTTCCTTTTATTATCTTTTTTTCAGCGTATCGGCCATATTTCTTAATAAGGATTCGGTTGTTGCCCAATCAATGCAGGCATCGGTAATGGAAACGCCGTATTGCATATCAGCTACGTCTTGCTCGGCAGATTGGTTGCCCGCAAATAAATGGCTTTCTAACATTAAACCGATAATGGATTGATTACCTTGCAGAAGTTGTTCTAACACGGCTTGAGCGACAACTGCTTGTTGGCGGTAATCTTTATTTGAATTACTGTGACTGCAATCAATCATAATGGCTTGTTCAAGGCCCGCTTTATCTAAGGCTTGTTCACATTCTTTTACAAAATGACTTTGGTAATTCGGCCCTTTGCCACCGCGTAAAATAATATGCCCATCAGGATTTCCCGCCGTTTTTAAAATATTCACTTGGCCGTTTTGGTTAATGCCCATAAAACTATGTTGTTTAGAAGAGGCTTTCATTGCGTTAATGGCGGTGTCTAAATTTCCATCAGTACCATTTTTAAAACCCACCGCCATAGAAAGACCAGAAGCTAATTCTCGGTGCGTTTGGGATTCTGTGGTTCTCGCGCCAATGGCTGACCAGCTAAATAAATCAGCAACATACTGCGGGCTAATTGGGTCTAAAGCTTCCGTGGCCAAAGGTAAACCTAATTCTGAAAGCTCAAGCAACAAATGGCGCGCAATATGTAAGCCTTCTTCAATTTTAAAAGAACCATCAATGCAAGGGTCATTGATTAAGCCTTTCCAGCCAACGGTTGTTCTAGGTTTTTCAAAATATACGCGCATAACAAGGTAAAGTTCATCTTTCAATTCATCGGCCAAGGCTTTTAATTTATGGGCGTATTCAAGGGCGGATTTCGGGTCATGAATAGAGCAAGGGCCAACGACCACTAATAAACGTGGGTCTTTTTTATGGATAATATTAGCAATGGTTTGGCGTGATTGTTCAATTTGCACTTGTAATTGCGCCGATAAAGGTAATTTTGCTTTTAATTCAGCAGGCGTCACCAACACTTTTTCATCAAGAATATTAACATTATGAATACGATCTTTATTTGTTACGTTCATGGCGTGTCCTTATTACTTTGTTGCTTGTAAATATTTAAGTACAGTTAAGTAAAAATAAATTTACAGAAGAAAAAACGAACTTGCAACAAAAATAAAAAGAATTTACAAAATAATTGTTATTTCTTAAATAAATCCAAGCAAGAAAAACACAAAACGCTTATTTTTTAGTAAAAATAACTGTACAGATTACTGTACAAATTTAGTTGTTGGCTTTAAAAAATTTTTTTGTCAAAAAAATCACTCGCACCGAAAAAAGATACATAAAAAAAAGCGGATAGGCTGAAACCTTATCCGCTTTTTTTATGTGCTGAGAGGTTGATGAAAGCAACACTTATAAATAATCTTTAAACACAAGTTCGAGTTGTTTTACGCGTTCTATACAGTCTGTTATAAGAGCAGGGTAATTTTCTATGCGTTTAAAATCTAAACCCGTAAGAGAAGATTTAATTTTTGAAACTTTTTTGTTTGCAACGTTTTCCCAAACTAAAGGAAAGTTAAGTTTTTTTTCAATTTCTTTTTTTTGAGAAAATAAATGGGCAAACAATGCCTTGTTATTTTTAATGTATAAGTCAATGCTAAGGCGGTTTTCTTTCGCTAAAAGCGTTAAGCAAATATGCGCGTTTTTATTTCCAAGGGCAACATCATACCAAGAAGACGAGGTGGCTTTTCGCATATTAAAAGGTTGGCCTTTTTCGCAAAGCACTTTGTTAAAGGTTTGCCAAAAGGTTAAACGTTCAAGTTCTGCAGGGGATAAGTTTTGTTGCTGTTTATTAAAAGCAATGGGCTTTTCAATAATCTTAAATTTCGGCGCGGGTAAAGATTGGCCAATTTTATAGGCTTTAATTTCGACTAAGAAAAAAGAGATTTCTTTTGCCATATTATGGTTCAGCCATTGAATGGCACTTTTATGTTCTTCGCGGGCTTTTTTAACAATCCAAATAATCACGCTAGCATCGAGACCGGAAGCGTAGGTAATTAATTTGCCTAAGTGATCGTGGTTTGTTGCTTCAAGTTGATTTTCAATAATTACCTTAAAGCCTGTGATTTCATCTTGTGCCATGAGATCACAGCGATAAGCACCAACAGAAACTTCTTGTTTGATATCCGTCAAGCGAAGGCCTAAGGCTTCGTTAAGTAAAAGCATATTTTCTTCTTTTGCGAGCCATTTGGAAAAATCATATTGTTCATTTGGCCATATTTCTCTAAGGTGGACTTGTTCTAATTTGCCCAAATTGATATGTGTGCGCATTAAGTTTCCTTTTACTTTTTTTCTTTTTTTTAATCTAACGCATTGTTTCGTTTATGTTATTTAGATGTTTTCATAAAAATTAAAGCGGATAGGCTGAAACCTTATCCGCTTTTTTTATGTGCTGAGAGGGGGATTATTCCCACTCGATAGTTGCAGGTGGTTTGCCTGAAATATCGTAAACAACGCGGGAAATACCGCTTACTTCGTTGATAATGCGGTTAGACACTTTGCCAAGGAAATCGTATGGTAAGTGCGCCCAGTGTGCGGTCATAAAGTCAATGGTTTCAACAGCGCGTAACGCAATCACCCAGTCATATTTACGGCCATCGCCCATAACACCAACAGATTTAATTGGTAAGAATACGCTAAAGGCTTGGCTGACTTTGTAGTAATAGCCGGCGTTGTATAATTCTTCGATGAAAATTGCGTCAGCACGGCGTAATAAATCGCAGTATTCTTTTTTGATTTCACCTAAAACACGCACGCCTAAGCCAGGGCCTGGGAATGGGTGGCGATTTAACATTTCAGCAGGTAAACCTAAAGCTAAACCAATTTTGCGCACTTCATCTTTGAAAAGTTCGCGTAAAGGTTCAACTAAGCCAAGTTTCATATAATCAGGTAATCCGCCCACATTGTGGTGAGATTTAATCACATGTGCTTTACCTGTTTTGCTCGCAGCAGATTCAATCACATCAGGATAAATAGTGCCTTGTGCTAACCATTTTACGTTGGTTTGTTTGTGTGATTCTTCATCAAAAACATCAACAAACACTTTGCCAATGGTTTTACGTTTCGCTTCAGGTTCATCAATACCTTTTAACGCTTCTAAGAAACGATCTTCAGCATCAACGCGAATAATGTTTAAGCCGAATTTATCGCCAAACATTTCCATAACTTGATCGGCTTCATTTAAACGTAATAAGCCGTTATCTACGAAAACGCAGTGTAAATTTTTACCGATAGCGCGATGTAAAAGTAGGGCAGTGACAGATGAGTCCACACCGCCTGAAAGACCAAGAATCACTTCATCATCACCAACTTGTTCTTTAATACGTTTTACTGCGTCTTCGATAATGTTTTCTGCAGTCCATTCGGTTTTACATTGGCAAATATTCACCACGAAGTTGGTTAATAAACCTAAACCACATTTTGTATGGGTCACTTCTGGGTGGAATTGTACGCCGTAGAAATGACGGCTTTCATCGCTCATTGCCGCGATAGGGCAAGTTTGAGTAGAAGCAACTACATTAAAGTTTTCTGGTAAGCGAGTAACTTTATCGCCGTGGCTCATCCAAACATCAAGATGTTGATTTTCTTCACCTAATTGTGCGAAAAGTTGGTCAACTTTGTTTAAGCCGATCGCAGCATAGCCAAACTCACGATGTTCAGAGCTTTCGGTTAAACCGCCAAGTTGCATAGCCATGGTTTGCATACCATAGCAAATACCTAAAACAGGCACGCCTGCTTGGAATACGTAATCAGGGGCTACAGGGCTATTTTCTTCTGTAGTGCTTTCAGGACCGCCAGAAAGGATAATCCCTTTTGGATTAAATTCACGAATTTGTTCTTCGGTTACGTCCCATGCCCAAAGTTCGCAGTAAACACCGATTTCACGAATACGGCGCGCGATAAGCTGAGTGTATTGTGAGCCGAAGTCTAAGATTAAAATTTTGTCTTGATGAATGTTGCTCATTGAGATTCCTGAGTTAAAAGTAAATAAAATAGAATGCAAAAATCACTCGCACCGAAAAATGGGGTTAAAAATTCGGTGCGAGTGTTAATGGATTAACGCATTTGATAGTTAGGGGCTTCTTTTGTGATGGTGACATCGTGTACATGGCTTTCTTTAATGCCCGCGCCACTGATTTCTACAAACTGCGCTTTGGTGCGTAAATCTTCAATGGTTGCGCTACCAGTTAAGCCCATGCAAGAACGTAAACCGCCCATTTGTTGGTGGATAATTTCTTTTAATAAACCTTTGTAAGGAATACGGCCTTCGATACCTTCAGGTACAAGTTTGTCTGCGGCGTTATCGCTTTGGAAGTAACGGTCAGAAGAGCCTTTTGCCATAGCGCCTAAAGAACCCATACCACGATAAGATTTAAATGCACGACCTTGGTAAAGTTCAATTTCACCTGGTGCTTCTTCTGTACCTGCAAACATAGAGCCAACCATTACGCAATGTGCGCCTGCGGCGATAGCTTTTGCAATGTCGCCAGAGTAGCGGATACCGCCATCAGCAATAACAGGAATACCGCGATCTTTTAAGGCTTCTGCAGCATCAGAAATGGCCGTAATTTGTGGCACACCAACACCTGTTACAATACGCGTGGTACAAATAGAACCAGGACCAATACCAATTTTTACAGCGCTTGCACCGGCATCGGCTAAAGCGATAGCACCTTCTGCGGTTGCAACGTTACCTGCAACGATAGGTAAGTTTGGATATTTTGCGCGAGTTTCGCGTACGCGTTGCAATACGCCTTCACTGTGACCGTGAGAGCTGTCGATCAATAAAACGTCAACGCCTGCTTCAACTAAAGCAGCAATACGTTCTTCGTTTCCTTCGCCAGCACCTACTGCAGCACCAACACGTAAACGACCTAATTCATCTTTACAAGCATTAGGTTTGGCTTCAGTTTTTTGGAAGTCTTTTAAAGTAATTAAACCTTTTAAGTGGAAATCTTTAGTAGAAACAAGGATTTTTTCAATGCGGTGTTTGTGCATTAAACCTAAAATTTCTTCTTTGCTTGCGCCTTCTTCAACGGTAATCAATTTATCTTGTGGGGTCATTAATTCCGCCACAGTGCGGTTCATATCTTCAATGAAACGCGTGTCACGGCCAGTAATAATACCGCGTAAAATGCCGTTTTCATCTACAACAGGGAAACTTGCAAAACCATTTTTATTAATTAATTGTGAAAGTTCCGCTAAGGTCATGTTAGGTGCAACGGTAATAGGGTCTGCAACCATACCGCTTTCAAATTTTTTCACACGACGTACGCGATCTGCTTGGCGTTCAATGCTCATATTTTTGTGAATAAAACCGATACCACCTTCTTGCGCTAAAGAAATCGCAAGTTTCGTTTCAGTTACGGTATCCATTGCTGCAGAAAGCATAGGGATATTTAAGGTAATGTCTTTGGTTAATTTGGTGGTTAGTTTGGCTGTGTTTGGAAGCACAGTAGAATGTGCAGGGACAAGTAAAACGTCATCAAACGTTAAAGCTTTTTTTGCGATGCGTAACATTTGCAATACTCTCTTTTTAAAATATCAATAAATAAATGTGGAAAAATATTGCGGCGGGATTATACAGAAACTAAACTACAAATTAAAACTTTTTTTCAAAAAAATTTCAAAAAAAAATGATAACAAGCGAAAATATCAACGAACAGATTTTACTTTCAACACTTTATGCAGAAAAAAACTGCACAACCTATCAATTACAAACCCTAAGTGAGGCTTCGCCTTTCGCGATTAACACCTATTTGACGCGTATTTCTCAGCAAGGAATGCCAATTTTTGCTCAAAAAAAGCACGATGAAAACTATTTATGGCAGGTAAAAACGCCATTAAAGGTCTTAAATTATGTTGCATTAGCGGAAAAAATTGCGCCCTTGAGCTTACGTTATTTCCCCATTTTAGCCTCAAGCAATGAAGATCTTTTGCAAAATCAGCGCAATTTAAACAAAGGAACACTTTGTGTAAGCGAATTTCAAACCGCAGGGCGAGGTAGACGAGGACGAAAATGGTTTGCGCCTTTTGCAAGCCAAATTATGTTCAGCTTACTTTGGCAATACCCGAAAGGCACGAATATAAGTGGGTTGAGTTTGCAAGTGGGCATAAGTTTAGCGCAAAGCCTACAAAATTTAGGTTTAACAGAGCTGGCTCTTAAATGGCCAAATGATATTTTGTATCAAGGGCGAAAATTAGGCGGAATTTTAATTGAGCTTTGCACACGGCCTAATGGCGAGTTAGGTGTGGTGATTGGTGTGGGCATAAATTATGAGTTGCCTCAAAATGAAGAGATCAAGGACGCCATCGTGCAACCTTTTTCAGCCTTACAAGAAAATAAGGCCATGCAAAAATACACTCGCACCGAAATTTTAGCCTATGTGGTTGAACAATTAAGACAGGATTTAATCCTTTTTGGCGCGCAAGGTTTTCGTCCTTGGCAAAAAAAATGGGCGCAGTGGGATAATTTTTATCAAAAGCCGGTGCAATTACATTTAGAAAAAGAACGCATTTTGGGTATCGCGCAAGGCGTTGATGAAAATGGGGCATTGTTAGTGAGAGATGAAGAAGGGAACGTGCGGACATTTCATTATGGTGAAGTGTCGCTACGTCCCTTATAAAACCTTTAAGCGAGCAAGCATTTTAAAAGTTCGCGCTCAAGTTCTTTTTGGTAAAGGCCTTGGCGATAGCTTTCTTTAAAAGCAGGGCTTGCTTGAATTTGCGCTTTGAGCGTTTCTGGGAATTCATTAAAAATCAATTTGTTATTTTCATCCATTGCAAAAACGCTAGGAATATTGCTGTGTTCCTGCACAAACTTTTGCTGTTCAGGGGTAGCAAAATACGAAGGGTTATTTAATTCTCGTCGTGGCGCAAAATGAAAATGCAGATGCGGATTTGCTTGCGCCATTTTAACTAAAAGTGGCACGAAAACTAAACAATCTGGGCAAAAAGGTTCGGCTAAAACTAAAAAATGTCGTGGCGTTTTAAGCTCCGCTAACCCTTGTAAAGTGGATACGTCAAGGTTTGTGCGCGCTAAAAAAGCTAATTGAGCATTTTTTTCTGCTTCGCCATTAAAAGTTAAATAATCTTGAAAACTTGCCATTTATCGCTCCTTAATGGTTAAAAAAAGCAGTGTAACCAAAATGCCACAAAAAGACACAAGATTCTTTGCTTATTTCTTTTAAAAAATACTTAATTTATTGATAAACAAAGGAAAAAGAATATTTTTTGCCTTTTGTGAATTGTGCTAGAATAGCGCTCATTTATTTTTGAAAAACGGAAAAGAACCCCAAAACTATGCAAGAAATTTCTTTAGAAGCAAAAGCCGTACGTCAAGCATTACAGCAAAAAGGCCTTGAAACGCCGATGATCGAATTAACCCAAAGCAAAGCAGAACGTCGCGTTCAAATTCAACAAAAAATGCAAGAAGTTCTCACTTTAATTGGTTTAGATTTAAATGATGATAGTTTAGCCGAAACGCCAACTCGCTTAGCTAAAATGTATATTGATGAGATTTTTGCTGGTTTAGATTATCAGCAATTTCCTAAAATCACGAAAATTCAGAACAAAATGCAAGTCAGCGAAATGGTTGCCGTGAACGATATTACTTTAACCAGCACCTGCGAGCATCATTTTGTGGTGATTGACGGGCGAGTTTGTGTGGCTTATTACCCGAAAGATTGGGTTATTGGCTTATCTAAATTAAATCGCATTGTGGATTTTTTCGCTAAACGCCCACAAGTGCAAGAACGCTTTACCGAGCAAGTGTTATTAGCCTTGCAAACCTTGTTAGAAACAGAAGATGTGGCGGTATATGTGCAAGCGACACATTTTTGTGTGAAAGGGCGGGGCATTCAAGACAGCAACAGTTACACCGTCACCTGCGCCTTTGGCGGGGTGTTTTTACAAGATCGCGAAACACGCAAAGAATTTTTGCAATTAGTGCGTCAATAAGTGAATTTATGGCTTTATAAGTAGCCCATGCCTTAAGGCGCGTTATGTGAAAAGATGGTTTTTTGTTTAAAAATGCGCTAAACTATCTCGCCTAAAAAATGAAAGAGTAGGTAAAAAGCCTACTCTTTTATGTTTAAAAAAGAAACTTGAAGAAAAATCAAGACATTACTCTAAAAATAAGGAAACTTATGCTTAAAATTTTATTTTTTGCCCAAACTCGCGAACTGGTTAATTGCGACAGCTTAAGTTTGCCTGCCGAATTTGCTACGGCAGAAGACTTGCGCGCACATTTAGCAGAAAAGGGGGAAAAATGGGCGCTCGCATTACAGAAAGGCAAACTATTAGTGGCGATAAATCAACGCTTAAGCGCGTTAGATAGTCCATTAAAAAGTGGCGATGAAGTTGCTTTTTTCCCACCTGTAACAGGGGGTTAATATGTCAGAAAGTAACACCTTAATTTTAGTGCAAGAAGCACCATTTTTACAGCAAGAGATTTACGAATGGTTATCCGAGCCTGCAAATGTGGGCGCAACGGTTGTTTTTGTAGGTAAAGTGCGTAATTTAAATTTAGGCGATAAAGTTTCAGGTTTATATTTAGAGCATTACCCAGAAATGACCCGAAAAGCCTTAACAGAAATTACTGAAGAAGCGAAAAAACGTTGGGAAATTCAACGTGTTGCCGTTATTCATCGAGTAGGCGCATTACAAACCAACGATGAAATTGTGTTGGTGGGCGTAAGTTCAATGCATCGTGGCGATGCTTACCATGCAAATGAATTTATTATGGATTATTTAAAAACGCGCGCGCCATTTTGGAAAAAAGAGCAAACCCAAGAAGGTGAACGTTGGATTGAAGGACGTGAAAGCGACCAAGAAGCCGCACAAAAATGGTAATGTATTAAAATATTTTTTAAAAAGTCAACGAAAAAAGCACGGAATTTTCCGTGCTTTTGTTTTTTTCCCTAAGTCAAAGGGTTATTTTGCGACATCGCTTGGTTTAATGGCAAGTAAGTTGCAATTTAAACGGCTAATGACATGTTCTGCGGTATTGCCTAAAAATGCCGCCGCTAAACCACGTCGTCCTACTGTACCTAAAACCACAATTTCTGCTTGTAAATCTTTCGCAACTTGTGGAATAACATCTTCAGGGAAGCCTTCTTCCACATGAGTATGGGCGCTATCAATACCGAATTGTTGACGTAATTTTTCCATATGGCTTAAATAGCTTTCGCGTTCAGATTCGGTGTAAACCTCGTTTTTAAATTCTGGCATATCAATGGCCATATTTATGGCGGCAGGCGGATAAGCACTGACTAAATGCACGTTGCCACGACCTAAATCTTTGGCAAGATTTACGCCCATTTGGACTAATTCTTCATTAAAGGTGCTGTGATCGCTGTCATTTTCCGCGACGTTAACGGCGACTAAAATTCGGCGCTGATGATCCCAGTTATGGTTGCGAACCATCATAATTGGGGCAGGGCATTTGCGTAGTAACTGCCAGTCTTGCGGGGTAAAAATTAAGGCGCTTAAGCCTTCATCTTTTGCATTGGTATATTTCACCACTAAATCAAAATGTTCCGCTTTTACTGCTTGCGTAATGGCGTCCGCTTCGTTGCTTTCCCAAACTACAATAGTATTAAATTCAATATCATCACGTTGATAATGACTTAAAATTGGCTGAAGATCTTTGTGTTTTTGGGTAATAATGCTATCTCTCATTTTATCCCCTTCAACCGTGGATAAAAGTTCGGACATTTCATAAGCCACATCATAAACCGCCATAAAAGCTGTAATTTTCACTTTTTCAGCATGGTTTTGTTCTTTTACTAAACGTACAGCACGTTCGAGGGCGTATTGTTTTTCTTGGTTTGGGTCAAGTACCACAAGAATATTGTTAAATAGCATAATAGCCTCCTACAAAATTCGCCTAAAGTTAATTTTTCGGCGCGAATAGGTTATGAAAAACGGCTTAAGATTAAGCAAAAACAAGCATAGAAAACTTTCTCTTAAATAACAATAAGTGAAAGTAAAAAACGTGATCTTGTCCACATTTTTTCAGTAAAAACATGGACAATTTTGGGAAGTTAATCAAAAGGATGGAAGCGACAACGAGTCGAGCTGGCAATTTCATTTAAGGCGTTCATATCTAAAATGGTGATATCTTTACCTTGCACTTGCAACATGCCCGATTTTTGAAAACGCCCTAATAAACGGCTGATGGTTTCTACGGTTAAGCCAAGATAATTGCCAATATCACTGCGCGTCATGGTTAAACGAAACTCTCGCGCCGAAAAACCGCGCACAAAATAACGGCTAGAAAGGCTTTTAATAAAAGCAGCTAGGCGAGCTTCTGCATTCATTTTTGATAAAAGTAAAATCATATGTTGGTGGCTTTGAATTTCTTGGCTCATTAAACACATAACTTTTCGGCGTAATTTCGGGAATTTGCCCGATAAATCGTCCAACACATTGAAGGGAATTTCACACACCATGGCCGTTTCTAAGGCTTGAGCGAAACTTGGGTGAAACATATCGGCAATGCCATCAAAGCCCACCACATCGCCAGGTAAATGAAAGGCCGTAATTTGTTCTTCGCCCGTTTCACTAATGGTATAAGATTTTAATGTTCCAGAACGAATCGCATAAAGAGAAGAAAGGGGCGTGCCTGCTTGAAAAAGTATTTCAGAACGTTGCACAGGACGCTTACGTTCGATAATATTATCCAGTTGATTTAACTCGAAATCACTTAAAGAAAAAGGGATGCAAAGTTGGCTAATACTACAATTTTGGCAATGAATTGAGCAGACGGCAGATTTATTTTTAGGCGTCTGCTTCTTAACGCGAGGATTGTTCATTTAAGTTCCATTTAAACAGCAAAAAACACAAATAACGTTAAAAAAATTTGATTTAACGCAAAAAATGATAACATGAAACGCCCCCTTTAATAAAGATTAAATATCGTTGAAAACAAAAGGATAGAAATATGCCAGCAGAAATGTTAACCAAAAAAAGACTTGTGCAAATTATTTTAATTTTATGCGTGTTATTAAGCGCATTTTTATACCGCACTTGCCATTACGTTCCGCCCGTACATTAAAAAAGGCGCGTAAAAGAGGGTAAAGTAAAAGAAAAATTTTAGCGAGAACTTAAAAATAAACTTGCATTGATAAAATTATTCTTATAAAATTTGCCCGTTCTATTTGAGTGCTGGTCACTCAATTATTTATTTTATCTTCTGTTCGTGATTACGTCGGAAACATTAGGTTTCCTTTTTTATTGCGTAAGAACAGGAAATGATTAGTTTAACGTAGAGGAAAATACTATTAAAAACGTAAAAAAAGCCCCAGTGGTAAATCGCCCGAATCGTATCAATGATGAAATTCGCGTAAAAGAAGTTCGTTTAATTAATGCCGATGGCGAGCAAGTAGGTGTTGTGGGAATTAAATCCGCATTAGAACAAGCGGAGCAAGCTAATTTAGACTTAGTTGAAATTAGTCCAAATGCCGAACCCCCTGTATGTCGCATTATGAACTACGGTAAATTTCTTTACGAAAAAAGCAAATCATTAAAAGAGCAGAAGAAAAAACAGAAAGTTGTACAAGTGAAGGAAATTAAATTCCGTCCAGGTACAGACGAAGGCGACTATCAGGTAAAACTACGCAGCCTGGTTCGCTTTTTAGAAGATGGGGATAAAGCAAAAATTACCGTTCGCTTCCGCGGACGTGAAATGGCTCACCAACGCTTAGGTTACGACGTGTTAGAACGTGTGAAAAATGATTTAGCAGACATTGCGGTTGTTGAATCAGCACCGGGTAAACTCGAAGGACGCCAAGCAATTATGGTGCTTGCCCCGAAAAAGAAATAATGTGGCAATTCAAGTAATAAATACAGATTTTTCTGAAATTATTCGCCCATTATATTTTGATTAACAATACAATGCGGAGTTATTAAACAATGCCTAAAATTAAAACAGTACGTGGTGCTGCAAAACGCTTCAAAAAAACAGCGTCTGGCGGTTTCAAGCGTAAACAATCTCACTTACGTCATATTTTGACTAAGAAAACCACGAAACGTAAACGTCACTTACGTCATAAATCTATGGTAGCGAAAGCTGACCAAGTTTTAGTCGTAGCTTGCTTACCATACGCATAAGCAAACGTACGTTCCCGTAATTTTTAGACAATCATAGACAAATAGGAGATTAAATAATGGCTCGTGTAAAACGTGGTGTTATTGCAAGAGCACGCCATAAGAAAGTTCTTAAGGCTGCTAAAGGTTATTATGGTGCGCGTTCACGTGTTTATCGCGTTGCGTTCCAAGCTGTAATTAAAGCTGGTCAATATGCTTACCGTGACCGTCGTCAACGTAAACGTCAATTCCGTCAATTATGGATTGCTCGTATCAACGCTGCAGCGCGTCAAAACGGTTTATCTTACAGCAAATTCATCAATGGCTTGAAAAAAGCTTCTGTTGAAATCGATCGTAAGATCTTAGCTGACATCGCAGTATTCGACAAAGTAGCATTCGCTGCATTAGTTGAAAAAGCAAAATCAGCTCTTTAATTCATATTGAATTAAAAGAAATAGCGTGGTGAAAACTGCGCTATTTTTTTATGTTTACGGAGGGGAAAAATGCAACAACAACTAAAACAACAACTTTACGCCTTAGAGCAAGTATTAAAGCAAAATACCTTGTGGAGCGAGGGTATGCCAAGTGAGCAAGCCTTAGCAAGCCAACAGCCATTTGCTATTGATTATTTAGAAGCGCATCAGTGGTTACAATGGATTTTTATTCCTAAAATGCACGCCTTAATTGAAAGTAATTATCCGCTACCTAGCCAAATTGCTATAAGCCCTTACATTGAAGAAGCGCTAAAAGAGCATGAAAATTTAGCCGATTTATTACAACCTTTATTGGCGATTGAAGAACTTTTACAACAAAATAAGCCATAAAATGCTCGAAATTTTATATCAAGACCAAGCAATCATTGCGGTAAATAAACCGGCGGGGATGTTGGTGCATCGAAGTTGGTTAGATAAACACGAAACGCAGTTTGTGATGCAAACTTTACGCGATCAAATTGGCCAGCATGTTTTCCCCATTCATCGCTTAGATCGTCCCACATCAGGGGTTTTACTTTTTGCTTTAAACAGTGAAATCGCAAATCTTTTATGTCAGCAATTTAGCGAAAATAAGGTGCAAAAAACCTATTTAGCCTTAGTGCGTGGCTTTGTGCAAGGGCAAGGCGAAATTGATTACGCCCTCAAAGTAAAATTAGATAAAATTGCCGATAAATTTACGCAAAAAGACAAAGCACCACAAGAAGCGCAAACTCATTATCACGCCTTGCAATGGGCTGAAATGCCTTATGCCGTGGGGCGTTACGCTACAACGCGTTATACTTTACTTCGCCTTAGACCTAAAACGGGGCGTAAACATCAAATTCGTCGCCATTTAAAACATATTTTTCACCCGATTTTAGGGGATACACAATATGGTGATTTACATCAAAATCGCGCTTTTCAACAGCATATGGGCGTTTCCCGTTTAATGTTGCATGCAGAAAGTTTAACCTTTCAGCATCCGCAAACAGGCGAGTCCATCACTTTAGAAGCACCGCTTGATGAAAAATGGCAACAAGCTATGCAACAATTACTTTGGCAAGAACAACAAGGAAAAGAAAATGCTTGATACAAGTTTCGTAAGTTTAACGCATGAAGAACAACAAGAAGCGGTAGAAAAAATTCAAGAATTGATGCGTCAAGGCGTAAGTAGTGGGGAAGCCATCGCTTATGTCGCGCAAGAAATTCGCCGTCAGCAAGCTCAAGAAAACGAGCAAAAATAAATTATTTTAAAGTCAAACGCACTCGCGCCGAAAAAAGGAAGGAAATTTTTCGGCGCGAGTTTTTTTTTGCGAAGGCAGAAAAAAGACGTCATTTTACTTAAAAATTAAAAGCTAACAGAATAAAAAATAAAAATAAATTGTCATTTGTGGAAAAAATAGCATATAATCTGCCCCCATTATGTATTACCTTATATAAACAAATGGAGAATCTATGAACAAGTTCCAAAAAAAACTTGCCACCGTAATTATTGCAGCGGCTTTATCTGCGAGCGCACAAGCTAAAATCACTGTTTTTGCTGCATCTTCAATGACTAACGCAATTGAAACAGCAAAAGCTGAATTTTTAAAAACTCACCCAAATGAAGAAATCGCTTTATCTTTCGCCTCTTCTTCCAAATTAGCTCGTCAAATCGAAAATGGTGCACCGGCAGATCTTTATATCTCTGCGAATACAAAATGGATGACTTACTTAGAAGAAAAAGATTTATTAGTTAAAGATTCTCGCGCTGATTTAGTGAGCAATTCATTAGTTATGATTGCGCCAAAAGAAAGCAAAGTAAACAGCGTTGATGTGGCGAACCCTGAATGGATTAAATTATTAGGCAATAGCTATTTAGCTGTGGCAGATATGGCTGTACCAGTAGGTCGTTATACAAAAGAAGCTTTCACCACATTAAATGAATGGGATAGCGTAAAAGATAAATTAACACGTTCTGCTAACGTACGCGCTTCTTTAGCTTTAGTTGAACAAGGCGAAAGCCCATTAGGCGTTGTTTACGGCACTGATGCAAAAATTAGTGATAAAGTTAAAGTCGTAGCAACTTTCCCTGCGGATTCTCACGATAAAATCCTTTATCCTGCAGCCTTAATTAAAGGTAAAAACATTGAAGAAAGCCGTGAATTTCTTGATTTCTTAAAATCTCAAGAAGGTAAAAAAATCTTTGCAAGCTACGGCTTCATCGCGAACTAATTCCTTTCTTATTGATTATCGTTAAGTAACCTAGAGATAAAGGCTTTTGGTCTTTATCTCTCTTTTCATCTTTATCTCATGACATTTGAAGCAATTTATCAGTATTTACAATTATCCAACACCGAAATTGACGCGATTAACTTAAGTTTAAAAGTGTCATTAACGGCGATGTTTGTTAGTATGCCTATCGCTATTTTGGTGGCGTGGTTATTAGCGCGTAAAGAATTTTACGGCAAAGCTTTTTTAAACGGCATCATTCACTTACCTTTAGTTTTACCGCCTGTGGTTATCGGTTATTTATTATTAATCAGCATGGGGCGTAATGGCGTGATAGGAAAACTCTTATTAAAGTGGTTTGATTTCAGTTTCAGCTTTAGCTGGTACGGCGCAGCTTTAGCTTCCGCGATTGTGGCTTTTCCTTTGGTTGTACGTTCCGTACGTCTTGCCTTAGAACAAATTGATCGTAAATTAGAACAGGCCGCGCGCACCCTTGGCGCAAATAGTATGCGTACCTTTTTTACCATCACCTTACCTTTATCTTTACCGGGTATTTTCGCAGGTTTCGTGCTTGGTTTTGCGCGTTCTTTAGGAGAATTCGGCGCAACCATTACTTTTGTGTCCAATATTCCAGATGTTACCCAAACCATTCCGCTTGCGATGTATTCTTTAATTGAAACCCCAGGGGCGGAAGGGGCTGCAGCACGCTTATGTTTAATTGCGATTTCTATCGCTTTGATTTCGTTAATTATTTCCGAATATTTAGCCCGAAAAACTCAGAAGAAATTAGGACAAATTGATGCTAGAAATTAAAGTTAAAAAACAATTAGGCCAATTACCGCTATCGGCAAATTTACAAATTCCTGCGCAAGGTGTTACGGCATTATTCGGTTTATCAGGCTCGGGTAAAACCTCGCTGATTCAACTCATCGGCGGTTTAACCAAACCCGATGAGGGCAGTATTAGCTTAAATGGACGCCTTTTAGTGGATACGGAAAAAAATGTTTTCGTGCCAACGAATAAACGTCATATTGGCTATGTGTTCCAAGATGCCCGCTTATTTCCGCATTATCGCGTCTTAGGCAATTTGACCTATGGTATGAAAAATCCGGATCCTGACAAAGTAAAAGACATTGTGGAATTATTAGGCATTGGTCATTTGCTAAAACGTTACCCAATAACCTTATCCGGTGGGGAAAAACAGCGTGTGGCCATTGGGCGCGCTTTGTTGACCGATCCTGAAATTTTATTGATGGACGAGCCTTTATCCGCCCTTGATTTACCGCGTAAGCGTGAATTATTGGATTATTTAGATAAACTGGCGAAAAATATTCAAATTCCAATTTTATATGTCACGCACAGTTTAGATGAATTATTACGTTTGGCAGAACAAGTGGTGCTACTCGATGAAGGCAAGGTAAAAGCTTATGACCTTTTAGAAAAAGTTTGGCACAGTCCAGAGTTTGCCCCTTGGCAAGATGAAATGGAAAAAAGTAGCGTGCTTGCTTTAACGGTAGACCCTAAAAATGACGTAGCCGACACCACCGCTTTGGCGATTGGTAACGGGCAACATTTATGGATTCCTAAGCTGAAAGAGTCCCTTGGCACAAAAGAAAAAGTGCGCGTTTGTATTTACAGCTCTGATGTCGCCATTAGCCTGCAACCTTTACAACAAACGAGTATTCGTAATAACTTATGCGCCGAAATTATGGCGTTGGAAGAAAACGGCCAGCAAGAAAATGTGCATGTGCAGTTAAAAGTCGGGGCGTCAATCCTTTGGTCGACGATAACCTACTGGGCGTTTAAAGAATTGCAGTTGCAACAAGGGCAAAAAGTGTATTTACAAATTAAAACCGTATCGGTCGTACGTTAAAAAAGAAAGGCAAAAATACGTTTATTTTTGCCTTTTTTATTGTTTATATTGACATTTTAGTGAAATCTTTTAGCATTTAAAGCAGGTTTAATCAGTGAGAAAGGGGAAAAAAATGATGCAAATTCTTTTATTAAACGGCCCGAACTTAAATATGCTTGGTGTGCGTGAGCCAGATCATTATGGCGTGCAAACCTTAGAGGATATTGAGCAACATTTAACCCAGCAAGCACAAAAAATGCAGGTGAAGTTAGATTGTTTCCAAAGCAACAGCGAGGAAAAACTCATCAATAAAATTCAACAAAGTTTTGGCAATGTGGATTTTATTTTATTTAATCCTGCGGCTTTTACACATACCAGCGTTGCTTTGCGCGATGCTTTATTAGCGGTTTCCATTCCTTTTGTGGAAATCCATCTTTCTAATGTACATCGCCGTGAGACTTTTCGTCGGCAATCTTATTTTAATGATATTGCAGAAGGCGTAATTTGTGGTCTTGGCACGAAAGGCTATGATTATGCACTGGATTTTGCAGTAGATTTTTTACAAAAAAACAGTAAATAAGAAAAGAAAAACGTCAGGGAAACCTGACGTTTTTTTATGATTAGTCGCGGAAGTTAATAAATTGGAAAGGTTGATCTAACTCAGCGGTTTTTACAAGTTGAATTGTGCTTTGTAAATCGTCGCGTGATTTACCCGTTACACGCACTTGTTCACCTTGAATTTGAGTTTGTACTTTCAGCTTTTTATCTTTAATCAATTTAATGATTTTTTTCGCCACCTCTTTCTCAATTCCTTGTTTGAGCTTAATGGTTTTGCTGTAAAGTTTACCGTTACGATCGGCTTCAGCGGGGATATCTAACGAGTTACGTTGAATATCACGTTTTACGCAAGCACCCACTAACATTTCCAATAATTGTTCTAATTGGAAGTCAGATTCTGTACTTAACGTAATGGTTTCATTTTTTTCGTTTAATTCAATGCTCGCCTCAACGCCACGAAAATCATAACGTGTGCTTAACACACGATTTGCATTTTCCACAGCATTACGAACTTCATGTAGGGTAATTTCAGAAACGATGTCAAAAGAAGGCATAATTATTCCTTATTGTTGGTATTGTTGAAGTTTTTCCGTTGCGCGTAATAAACAAACTAACGCGCTTAAGTCGGCAAAGTTTACCACAACTTGTGCTTTTTGTTGAACTTTTGGTTTTGCGTGAAAAGCCGCGCCTAAGTTTGCTAAGGCGAGCATAGGTAAATCATTTGCCCCATCGCCTATGGCTACGGTTTGAGTTGCGGGAATTTGCCATTTTTCTTGTAAGGCTTGTAAGGTTTGCGCTTTAAATTGACTATCAACAATCGCGCCGAATAAATTCCCCGTTAAACGCCCATTTTCAATTTGAAATTGGTTCGCTACGGCAAAATCCAACTGTAATTTTTCTTTTAAAAAATCAGCAAAATAATCAAAACCCCCTGAAGCGATAGCGATTTTCCAACCGTATTGTTGCAAAGTTTTGAGCATTTTTTCTAAACCGGGCATAAGCGGAAGGTGCGCTCGAACCTGTTGTAAAATACTTTCTGGCGCATTTTTTAGCGTGCCAACACGGCGACGTAAACTTTGCTCAAAATCTAATTCACCACGCATAGCCGAAGCGGTAATGGCTGAAACTTCTTCGCCTGTTCCGGCTAATTTTGCAATTTCATCAATACATTCCATTTGAATCATGGTGGAATCCATATCCATAAGTAACAGCCCTTTTTGGCTTAATTGTGCTTGATAATTCAAGAAAGCAAAATCTAAGCTCATCTCATTGGCCACAAGGCGCGCATTAAGAGGAAAATCCGCTTGTAAAATAACGGCTAAATAATCGCCTTCGATAAAAGCACCAAGCACTCGCGCCGAAAAATTATGCGCAAAGTCGGTCACTTGAGTAAAAGTTAAGGCTTGGCCATATAACAAAGCGCAAGGAATTTCAGAAAAAGGCATTTTTTCTGCTAGAATGCCATTTTCGTTTAAATGATAATGTTGTGTAATTTGTTTAAGTTGTTGTAATTGCATAAAGAAACCTATTTTGTGCAAAAAAAAGTTGCGACATTGTAACGAATTTTTACAGACTTGGGGGAAAGAATGGTGAAAAAACAACAAAAAAAGTGGCTCATCTTTTTAGCGCTTTTTTTTCTATGGGGACTTTTGTTCTTCAGTGCAAGCATTCAATTTTTCGGTGCGAAACAATTTGAAAGTCACGTTGCACAGGTGCAAACAGCGCGTATTACGCAAGTGCAAGCGCGCTTATTAGAACAAGAAGGTAAAATATTGACTTTTTTGTTAGCCAATGATGCCAGCGCTGAAAATTTACAACAAATGCTACAAGATTTTGCGCAAATAGAGTTTGTTCAGCAAGTGAAGTTATATAACGCCACGGGCAATTTATTAGGGCAAGCAGGGCAGGCGAGCGACCTTTCCTCTCGCAAAGAAATTTTGCCTTTATATGAGCAAAAGCAAATGGAAGGTTTTTTAGAAATCGATTGGCAAAGTATGCAAGCTCATGAACAAGCACAATCTTTAAAGCCTTATTTTATGCATCTTTATGCGCAGGCAATGATTTTTATGTTAATGGGGGCGTTGCTTGCGGGAAGTTTTTATTTATTTTTTAAACTTTGCCGTCCAAAGGCATCTAGCCCAAGTGCAATGCCACAAGCTGAAAAACCAGCAAAGCCTTATATAAAAAAGGCTAAAAAAAATAAAAAACTTTGAAAAAAAAGCGAAAATAACGCAAAATAAGCGCCGTTTTTATCTTATTCATTATTTATTAACTCAATTATTTAAAACAAATGACACAAAATTCCTATCCTCAACAAATAAATAAACGTCGCACCTTTGCGATTATTTCTCACCCCGATGCGGGTAAAACAACAATTACAGAAAAAGTTCTTCTTTACGGACAAGCTATTCAAAAAGCAGGAAGCGTAAAAGGCAAAGGTTCTGCGCAACATGCAAAATCAGACTGGATGGAAATGGAAAAACAACGTGGTATTTCAATTACAACCTCTGTAATGCAATTTCCTTATGGCGACTGTTTAGTGAACTTATTAGATACACCAGGACACGAAGACTTCTCGGAAGATACCTATCGAACCTTAACGGCGGTAGATAGTGCCTTAATGGTGATTGACAGCGCAAAAGGGGTGGAAGATCGAACCATTAAATTGATGGAAGTTACGCGTTTGCGTGATACGCCGATTTTAACCTTTATGAATAAATTAGACCGCGATATTCGCGATCCTTTAGAATTGTTAGACGAAGTTGAAGAAGTATTAAAAATTCGTTGTGCGCCAATTACTTGGCCAATTGGTTGCGGTAAATTATTCAAAGGGGTTTATCATTTATACAAAGATGAAACCTATCTTTACCAAACAGGACAAGGGCATTGTATTCAAGAAGTACGCACCATTAAAGGTTTAGATAACCCAGAATTAGATGCGTTGGTGGGCGATGATTTAGCCGGCCAATTACGCGAAGAACTGGAATTAGTACAAGGCGCAAGTAACGAGTTTGAATTAGCCTCTTTCTTAAAAGGTGAATTAACCCCAGTCTTTTTCGGTACGGCATTAGGGAATTTTGGGGTCGATCATTTCCTTGACGGTTTAACCGCTTGGGCGCCTTCTCCGCAAGCTCGCCATAGCGATAAACGTACGGTAGAACCAACAGAAGAAAAATTAACGGGATTTGTATTTAAAATTCAAGCGAATATGGATCCGAAACATCGCGACCGTGTCGCCTTTATGCGTTTAGTTTCAGGTAAATACGAAAAAGGTATGAAATTAAAACATGTGCGTATTGGTAAAGATGTGGTGATTTCCGATGCTTTAACCTTTATGGCAGGCGATCGTAGTCATGCAGAAGAGGCTTATGCGGGCGATATTATTGGTTTACATAATCACGGCACAATTCAAATTGGTGATACTTTCACGCAAGGTGAAGGTTTAAAATTTACAGGTATTCCTAACTTTGCGCCAGAATTATTCCGTCGCATTCGTTTGCGTGACCCATTAAAACAAAAGCAACTTTTAAAAGGCTTAGTGCAACTTTCAGAAGAAGGTGCTGTGCAAGTTTTCCGTCCATTAATGAATAACGATTTAATCGTTGGCGCGGTGGGTGTGTTGCAGTTTGATGTGGTGGTTTCACGTTTAAAATCAGAATATAACGTGGAAGCGATTTACGAAAATGTTAATGTAGCAACCGCCCGTTGGGTCGATTGTAGCGATGCGAAAAAATTTGAAGAATTTAAACGTAAAAATGAACAAAATCTTGCCCTTGATGGTGGCGATAATTTAACCTACGTTGCTCCAACTATGGTGAATTTAAATCTCGCCCAAGAGCGCTATCCTGATGTGCGTTTCTTTAAAACAAGAGAACACTAAGCCTTGTGCTTTTCTTGTTAATCAATGGAATGAAAAGAAAACACATAAAACACAACGTCTTAAAAAAGGCGTTGAGTTTTCTTTTTGTTCCTTTTTTGCTTGTGAGCAACAAGGGTTATTTCTTCGCATAAGTAAAGACGTAACAAAAAATAATTTAATGCAACACTAATTATCATGCGCTTATTAACCATCATCTTATTTGCCTTATTAGCTTATTTCCAATACCAGTTTTGGGTGGGAAAAAACGGCTATCAGGATTATCGTCGCTACCAACAAGAAGTCCGCCAATTAAAAATTCAAAATACGCTAAAAAATGCGCGTAATCAGCAAATGTTTGCTCAAATTCGGGACTTAAAAGAAGGAAGCGAAGCGATGGAAGAGCAAGCGCGTGAAGATTACGGTTTAGTCAAAAGCGATGAAATTTTTTATCGCTTAGTAAAATAAAAATGAAGGCTCAAACAATGCCCAGTAGAAAAATTATCGCCATCATTCCTGCAGCGGGCGTAGGCTCACGTATGGAAGCGGGGAAAGCGAAGCAATATTTATTGTTAGAAGGCAAAACGATTTTGCAACACAGTATTGAGCTTTTCTTACAACATAATGAAATTGCGCGTATTATTGTTGCCATTTCCCCTGAAGATGAAGAAGCGCGCCAATTACCTTTATACGGCCACGCTAAAATTCAGTGGGTTATGGGCGGTAAAAATCGTGCTGATTCCGTATTAAATGCCTTAAAGGCGATTGAAGATACGCACAATACTTGGGTTTTAGTGCATGACGCAGCAAGACCTTGTTTACGTTGGCAAGAGGTGGAAAAACTTTTGCAAGTAGAAAATCCGCAAGGGGCGATTTTAGCCATTCCTGTGGTGGACACTTTAAAAAAGGCTTTCGCACAGAAAAATGGGATTGAAAAAACCGTCGATCGAGCGCAATTATGGCAAGCGCAAACGCCACAGTTTTTCCCAGCTCAAGCGTTGCGTGATAATTTACAAAAGGCCTTAAAACAAGGGGCAGATATTACCGATGAAGCCAGTGCAATGGAATTTTGTCAGGCAACGCCAGAATTAGTTTTAGGGCGGAAAAGTAATTTAAAAATTACCTATCCTGAAGATTTAGCCTTAGCTGAATTTTATTTACGAGAAAAAATTTAAAAAGGAAAACAAATGCTAAGAATTGGACATGGTTTTGATGTGCATAAATTCGGCACAGGGGAATTTGTGATTTTAGGCGGGGTTAAAATTCCTTATACCCAAGGTTTAATTGCTCACAGTGACGGCGATGTTGTGTTACATGCTTTAACTGATGCGCTTTTAGGCGCGGTGGCCTTAGGCGATATTGGCAAATTATTTCCTGATACCGATGCGCAATTTAAGGGCGCAGATAGCCGAGGTTTATTGCGTACTGCTTTTGCCAAAGTACAACAGTTAGGTTATGAAATAGGCAATATCGATATGACAATTATGGCGCAAGCACCGAAAATGCGCCCACATATTGACGCGATGCGTGCGAATATTGCGCAAGATTTAAACTGCGATATTCAGCAAGTAAACGTTAAAGCGACCACCACAGAAGAATTAGGCTTTGTAGGACGCCGTGAAGGCATTGCTTGTACCGCTGTCGCATTATTAAAGAAAAAGGCATAAAAATGGATTTAGCATATTTACATGGCAAACCTTGCCAAAAAGGGCGTTTAAAAGCAGAAAATAAAGATTTTATGGTCTATGAAAATTTAGGCTATGAAATGAGCGGAGATGGAGAGTTTGTTGCGTTACGCGTGCGTAAAGACGATGCCAACACGCTTTTTGTCGGCGAAAAATTAGCAAAGTTTGCTGGCGTTGCAGTTAAAAATATGGGCTATGCGGGATTAAAAGATCGTCATGCCGTAACAGAACAATGGTTTTGCTTACAAATGCCAGGAAAACCCACCCCCGATTTTAGCCAGTTTGCCTTAGAGGGCGTGGAAATTTTAGAAGTTACGCGCCACAATCGTAAAATTCGCACGGGAAGTTTAGAAGGCAACCGTTTTGATATTTTATTGCGTGACGTTGTAGAAACGGACGAAATAACGCAACGTTTAGAAAACCTTAAAACCTATGGTTTTCCGAATTATTTCACGGAACAACGCTTTGGGCGCGATAATCATAACTTAACCCAGGCTTTACGCTGGGCTAAGGGTGAAATCACCGTAAAAGATCGTAAAAAACGCAGTTTTTATCTTTCCGCAGCTCGCAGTTATGTTTTTAATTTAGTGGTTTCTGCGCGTTTAAAATTAGGCTTAGCACACCAAGTGTTACCTCAAGATATTTTACAATTAAAAGGTTCGCACAGTTGGTTTGTCGCCGATGAAAAAGAAGATTTAACGCTTTTACAACAGCGTTTAGAAAGTGGGGATTTACAACTCACCGCGCCTTTATTAGGCGAGCAAGATCCTAAAGGGGCAAGCCTAGAACAACAAGTGGTCTTGGAACAAGAAGCGATTTTAAATTTAATGCAAAAGGCCCGAATGGATAGCGCGCGCCGAACCTTAATGATGCTTCCGCAAGACTTAACTTGGCAGTTCGAAGCGCAAGGCTTACGCTTAAAATTTGCTTTACCTGCGGGAAGTTACGCCACAGCCTTAGTGCGTGAATTAGTATTGCTTGAGGATGAAGAATTCTAATTTCTAACTTTGACCTTGATTTAATTAAGCGTGAAGAAAATCTTCGCGCTTTTTTTTTTTGTAAAATGTGATCCTATTCAAACTATTTATTTTTTGCCTTTGCTACACTCAATGTCCTTTTACGCGCTTTTAACGCTTTTTTAACTGAGTATTAGGAACAAGGTGAAGGCATGTTTTTGTATTTTTTAGATTTATTTGGTACGAGCATATTTGCAGTATCCGGTGTGATTTTAGCGTTTCGTTTACGCATGGATGCTGTGGGCGTGCTTGTGTTAGCCGCTGCCGTCGCCATTGGGGGAGGAACGCTACGAGATGTTATTTTAGACGTCCCAGTTTTTTGGTTGCGTGATAACACCTATATTTGGGTGATTATTTTCACCTGTATTATTACCGGCTGTTTAATCAATCGTTATCGTATCACTTGGTGGTTTTTGCCTATTTCTGATGCCCTTGGCTTAGGCGTTTTTGCTATTATCGGGGCGGAAAAAGCCTTACGCTTAGGCTTAAGTCCAACGGTTGCGGTGATTATGGGAACGTTAACAGGCTGTGGCGGTGGGGCTATTCGAGATGTTTTAGCGCGCCGTATTCCTTTTGTTTTGAAAGAAGAAATTTATGCCAGCGCTTGTATCCTTGGCGCAGGGGTTTATGCTATTTTGTATCAAAAGCAAGTCGATGCCGATATCGCCATTTCAATTGGTATTGCAGTGGCCTTAGCGATTCGAATTCCTGCAATTATTTGGAATATTTCCTTACCAAGATTTTCTTATCGTCCGCAAAAATAATGCTTCGCGCCGAAAAAGGGATTGGGCTTTTTTTCGGCGCGAGTGTGTTTGAAAAATAAGCGTTTACAAGATAACGTTTTCCTTTCCATTTTCTCTTGTGCTAGGATCGTCGGCAATTTTTTTATTTTTATTAGGTGTTTGGCCGATGATTCCGGTGTTAGATAAAATTCCCCAATTAGACCCTAAAGTAGCGCAATTTTTAGACGCCTTAGAAGAACAAGATTTTGCAGGCGATATTGCTCGCAGTTATGCGGAGCGTTTAAGTTTAGCGACAGATAATAGCGTATATCAGCAATTACCGAGCGCCATTCTTTTCCCGAAAGAAACGGCAGATTTAGTGCGCATCACAAAATTAGCCCAAAGAGAGGAATTTCGCGCCTTGACTTTTACACCCCGCGGGGGCGGAACAGGCACTAATGGGCAAAGTTTAAACCAAAATATTATTGTGGATTTATCTCGTCATATGACGGGAATTTTAGAATTAAACTTAAAAGAACGTTGGGTGCGCGTGCAAGCAGGGGTGGTGAAAGACCAACTGAATGCTTATTTAAAACCTTACGGCTTATTTTTTGCCCCTGAACTTTCCACCAGTAATCGCGCAACCTTAGGCGGAATGATCAGCACCGACGCTTCAGGGCAAGGTTCGTTAAAATATGGCAAAACTTCCCATCACGTTTTAGCCTTGCGCTCAGTGTTAATGAACGGTGAAGTGTTAGAAACCAAAGCACGCTCTGTAACAGAAATGGCGCAAGCCCATCCTTTAGAACAAGCGGTGTTTCAACGTTGCCAAGCTCATCGCCAAGCCATTTTGCGCGATTTACCTCAATTAAACCGTTTTTTAACAGGATATGATTTAAAACACGTTTTCAATGATTCGGAAACAGAATTTAATTTAAGCCGAATTATTACAGGCGCAGAAGGCACGTTAGCTTTTGTGTGCGAAGCCACATTAAATTTAACGCCTATTCCGCAGTTTCGAGGCTTAATCAATATTCAATACACGTCCTTTGACGCGGCATTACGCAACGCGCCTTTTTTAGTGCAAGCGAAAGCGCTTTCCGTGGAAACCGTAGACAGTAAAGTGCTGAATTTAGCTAAAGAAGACATTATTTGGCATTCCGTTAAAGATTTGCTTCGCGCCGAAAATTTAGCGCAAGTGCAAGGCTTAAATATTGTCGAGTTTGCCGGAGATGACCCTCTTGAACAACAGGCTTTAATGGCCGATTTATGCCAAAAGCTAGATGAAAAAATCGCACAAGGCGAAGGGGAAATTTTAGGTTATCAATGTTGCGAAGATTTAGACAGTATTCAAAAAATTTATGCCATGCGTAAAAAAGCCGTCGGCTTATTGGGGAATGCGAAAGGACGGGCAAAACCGATTCCTTTTGTGGAAGACACCTGCGTTCCGCCAGAAAATTTAGCGGATTATATTCGTGAATTTCGCCAATTATTAGATGAACATCAATTAAATTACGGTATGTTTGGCCACGTTGATGCGGGGGTTTTACATGTTCGTCCCGCATTAGATTTAACCGATAAAGCACAAGTGGCGTTATTTAAACAAATTTCCGATAGCGTTGCAGACTTAACGCAAAAATATGGGGGCTTAATTTGGGGTGAACACGGTAAAGGCGTAAGGGGCGAGTATAACGAAAAATATTTCACACCTGAATTATGGCGACAACTTCGCACAATCAAAGGCTTATTTGATCCGGAAAACCGCTTAAATCCAGGGAAAATTTGTACGCCACTGGGTAATGAAAGCGCACTTTTTACTGTTTTATCGCCAATGCGCGCCGATAAAGATCGTCATATTCCGCTTAAAATGCGCGATGATTTTAAAGGCGCATTAAATTGTAACGGTAACGGCTTATGTTTTAATTTTGATGTACATAGCGCAATGTGTCCTTCCATGAAAGTGAGCCGTAATCGTCTTTTATCACCGAAAGGGCGCGCAAGTATGGTGCGTGAATGGTTATATTTATTGGCGCAAGAACAAGTCGATCCGCAAGATTTAGCTTTTCAAAAGCAAAAAGCAAGTTTACGTCAGTGCTTAACGCAAATACAAAATAGCTGGCAAAAAAAACAAGGGAAGTATGATTTTTCTCATGAAGTGAAAAAGGCTTTAGATTCTTGTTTAGCTTGTAAAGCCTGCGCAAGTCAATGCCCAATTAAAATTGATGTTCCGCAATTTAAATCATTGTTTTTGCATAATTATCATCAACGATATTTACGTTCAGCGAAAGACCATATTGTGGCGAATGTAGAAAAAATTGCCCCAATTATGGCAAAAGTACCGCAGTTTTTTAACTTTTTTAGTCAACATAGCTTAAGCCAAAAATTTGCACAGAATTATTTCGGCTTGGTCGATTTACCTGCGCTTTCTGTGCCGAATTTAGCGCAACAACTGGTCGAAATTGGGGTGAAAGATTTTAATTTAGCTCAATTACGCCAATTAAATGCCGAAGAAAAGGCGAAAACGGTGCTTATCGTGCAAGATCCTTTCACGTCTTATTATGATGCGAAAGTTGTGGCAGATTGCGTACGATTATTGAAAAAATTAGCGTTTAATCCGGTTTTATTACCTTTTAAACCTAATGGCAAAGCGCAACATATTAAAGGCTTTTTACAAAAATTTGCGCAGACGGCACAAAATCAAGCAGATTTTTTAAATCAACTGGCTACCTTGAATATTCCAATGATTGGCGTGGATCCTGCCATTGTTTTATCTTATGCCGATGAATATACGCATATTTTAGGCGAAAAAAGAGGCGATTTTAAAGTTTGGCAAGTTCAAGAATGGTTGAGTAGCCAACAAGAAAACTTCGCCTTGCAAGGGGCAAAGCAACATTTAAAAGAAAGTGTGTGGTATTTGTTCCCGCATTGCACAGAAAGCACAATGCAAGTGGCAAGCAGTCAGCAATGGCAACAACTTTTTGCCTTATTTAACGCCAAGTTAGAAATTGAAAAAGTCGGTTGTTGTGGCATGGCGGGGACTTTTGGGCATGAGACCGCACATTTAGCTATGTCAAAAGCAATTTATGCGCAATCATGGCAAGAAAAATTAAAAGGCAAAGATTTAAGTCATTGTTTAGCTACGGGATTTTCTTGTCGTAGCCAAGTTGAACGGATGGAAAAACGAACGTTATTGCATCCTGTGCAAGCTTTATTAACTTTATTGGACGAGTAAAAATGAGTATTTGGAAAAAAGAAATAGATTTAGCGCAATTAAATGACGGTTGTCAAAATTGTGCGGTTTCTCATTTAGGTATTAAATTTACAGCTTTTGGCGAAGATTGGTTAGAAGCGACCATGCCGATTAACGAAAAAACCATACAACCTATGGGCTGGTTGCATGGTGGTGTTTCTTGCGTATTAGCGGAAACCATAGGTTCACTTGCGGGTTATTGTTGCGTTGAAGAGCCTTTTGTTACCGTAGGTTCTGAAATTAACGCCAGCCATTTACGCCCGATGAAAGAGGGCGATTGCGCTCGCGCCCGTGCGAAACCACTTAAAATTGGCCGTACTTTGCATGTATGGGAAATTGATATCTTCAATCAAGCGAATAAACTTTGTTGTCGTTCACGCTTAACCTTGGCAGTAATTAAACCATGAAAAAAACCGGTATTATTTTAGTGAATTTAGGCTCGCCGAAAGCGCCTACGCCAAACGCCGTAGCGGATTATTTATGGCAATTTTTACGTGATAAACGCGTGGTTGATTTACCCGCATGGAAGTGGTGGCCCTTGTTAAAATGTGTGATTTTACCGCACCGCGCCAAAAGAGTGGCTCATGATTATGCAAACATTTGGACGGCACAAGGCTCTCTTTTGCACGCTATTTCCCAGCAACAACAAAAATTATTGCAACAGGCTTTAAATGCGCAAGGCTTTTCCACAAAGGTTGAATTAGCGATGACCTACGGCGAGCCGAGTATGGAACAGGCTGTGGCGAAGTTAGAAAAACAAGGGGTAGAAAAGTTGGTGGTTTTCCCACTTTTCCCACAATACAGTAGCTCAACAACGGGCGCTGTTTGGGACGCTTTTGTTCACCTTTGGCAAACAAGACGCGATTTACCGCCAATGGAATTTATTCATTCTTATGCGGATAATCCAAGTTATATCCATGCCTTAGTTGAAAGTATTGAACGTCGTTGGCAAAAAGGCACTTTTTTACTCTTTTCATTCCATGGCATACCTTTACGTTATGAACAAGAAGGGGATAACTATCGCCAATATTGTGAACTCACTGTGCAAAAAGTCGCTGAAAAACTTGCCTTAAATCCGCAAGATTACGCGATGACGTTCCAATCCCGTTTTGGTCGAGAGCCTTGGCTTACGCCTTATACCGATGAATTTATGCAAAAAGCTGGGCAACAGCACGAGAAAATCGCCGTCATTTGTCCAGGTTTTTCCGCAGATTGTTTGGAAACGGTGGAAGAAATTGAAAAAGAAAATCGCCAATATTTTCTGCAAGGTGGCGGAAAAGACTTTGTCTATATTCCCGCTTTAAACACCAATCCTTTGCATATTTCTGCCATGGTGGATATTCTCGCGCCGAAAATTGGTTAAAAAGTAAAACAAAAAGCCTTGCAATTAAGCCACTTGCGTAAATTTAAAGCAAATAAAAAGGCAAGGGCAAAAATTAGTTGCAAGGCGCTAAAAACGCCCTATAATACGCACTCATTGAGATGGTTTACTTATCAAGCCTGGGTGGCGAAATTGGTAGACGCAGCGGATTCAAAATCCGCCGGTGAATAACCGTGTCGGTTCGAGTCCGACCCTAGGCACCACATCAAATTCTTTATTTTCCCCCCTCCTTTTCTAAACCAACAAAAACTCTCGTTTAACTTATTTCTCAAACGATCTTACTTCTTTGCTAAATAATTCAGCATAAAAGCAACGCTGGAATATTGAATAAAATTTTGACGAAAATTCCGACCTTATCTTTCCTTGTCGTAATTTACTATTTTCTGTACGGTATCTTGTAAATCACCAGCAATTTTTTTGAATGTCATAGTCCACTCTCTAGCGATGTTGATAGTTTATGTTACTAGTGTCAGTCGCATACTCGTTCCCCTTTTGTGGCTTATAATTTTAATCATTATTTTCTACCACCTTCCCTAACCAAGCTTTCTTAGATTATTTTTTATTCCGCCTAATGCTATAATTCATTAAAAATTAAGGAGCTTGGGAATGACAAAACCACAAATTATTTTTCTTATTCTTTATGGGATTGGCTTATTTTACTTCGGGGTCATTGGTATGTTTTTGATCATCGCTTGTATTGCATTACTACTGTTGGCACTGGATTTTCTCATTCACTTATTTACCGACACAAAAAATACTTTATTCGCTATCGCCTTACTTCTTCTGCTAGGACATTAGACTGGAATTTTCATCAAGATAATTAAATGAATACACGTATACAAATCTTCGGTTATGTACTCATACTCATTCCACCATTTCTGCTAATGCTGTTACTCTACGGTATGCAATGGTCATTTGGGCGGTTCATTTTCTGCATTTTTGCGTTCTATATTGGGCTAGCATATCTTTGCTGCATATATTGGATTGCACGTTACTATTTAGATCTATTTAGCAAATAATCCCCTGTAACTATAATTTACCCAGCCAAAAATGGCGCATAAAAAACACCTCCAAAGCAGTATTCCACTTTGGAGGTGTTAGGTGATGAAACTAGCGTTTACTTAACAATATCACCTCGTAATGCCACACCACTTACGAAAGTACCTGCATGGCATTCAAAATTTTCTGTGCTTTTATAAACCTTCTTTTTATAAAAACTCACAAGGTTAGTAACCTTCGTTGCCCCCATAGACTTCGCACGATCTTGGAATGTTTTCACTGCGGATAGAAATGCCCGTTCACAAGCAACTTTATCTGTTTTGTTAAAACTGTTGGTTTTTTTATTGGAAACTAAATTAGTCGCTAATACCGTGCCAGCAACGGTGTGATTAAAATAAAGTTTGACCTCTTTATCTAGCACCTGCACTGCTAATGGTGAGCGTAATGCCTCGTTAATGGAATAATAATGTGTTGTATTACGAGCCTGTGCGACCACCGATACTGATAATACCCCTAAGGTCATAATGGTTTGTTTAACGTTCATAAAATCGTCCTTATGTTTGTGTGAAAAGCAAGGCTAACCTTGCCAACGTTTGAAAATTAATGAAGTATTCACGCCACCAAAGGCAAAATTATTGTTCATTACATAATTGGTGTGAATATTCCGACCTGTGCCTTGGATATAATCGAGTTGACCGCAACGTTCATCAATGTTGGTTAAATTCAATGTTGGGGCAAACCAGTTATCACGCATCATTTCAATGGCAAACCAAGACTCCAATGCTCCGCAAGCGCCGAGTGTATGTCCCAAATAGCTTTTCTGCGAACTTAATGGCACAAAGCCAAACAGTGCTTCGGTTGCTATGGTTTCAGCGATGTCTCCCTGTTCAGTTGCGGTACCGTGTCCACTTACATAGCCCACAACGGCGGGATCCAGTTTTGCATCTTGCAAGGCAAGCGCCATACAAGCTTGCATTGTTTCCTTTTGTGGACGAGTGATATGTGTACCATCACTGTTTGAGCCAAAACCAACAATTTCTGCAATGATATTCGCACCACGTGCTTTTGCGAACTCTAATTCTTCCAGCACAAAAATACAGCCTCCTTCGCCTATCACTAACCCATCACGAGTTGCATCATAAGGGCGTGGTGTTTTGCTTGGGTTATCATTATCACGGCTTGCGGCATACAGTGCGTCAAACACGTGGACTTCGGAAAAACAAAATTCTTCGCCGCCCCCCGCCAGCATTGTAGGAATTAAGCCATATTTAATTGATTCATAGGCATAACCAATCGCCTGTGAGCCAGATGAACAAGCACTGGATGTTGGAATAATTCGCCCTGTTAAACCGAAGAAAATCCCAATATTGGCGGCAGTTGTATGTGGCATCATTCGCACATAGGTATTGGCATTAAAGTCTTTACAGGTTCCTGTTAGCAATAATTGCCCAATATCCCCAATATCTTTTGGACTGCCCGCTGATGAGCCACAAGCAACACCCATCACGCCTGTTTGTAGAATGGGATTGATTTTTCCATCCCTAAGCCAGCCAGCATTTCGTAATGCCATTTCAGCTGCATCAGTACAAAGCTGTGCCACTTTGCCCATACTGCGCTTTTGTTTTCGTGTCCAATGCTTAGGTGGCTCATAATCAGGAATGGGAGCACCTAAATAAGTCTCCAATTCCGGAAAACGTGCTGCAATATCGAAAAATTGCACTGCGTTTTTGCCCGCTTGGAATGCGGCTTTAATCGCTGACCAATCTCGCCCTAACGCAGTAATTCCACCTATGCCTGTAATGACGACTCGTTTTGTTTGCATAAATTTTTTATTCCTTTCTTCTTCGATCTATCGATCTTTTATCTATCTGCTAATGATTTAACACAGACCGCCATTCACAGCAATCACTTGGCGAGTAATGTAGCCTGCTCTTTCATCCATTAGAAATGTCACAGTATGCGCCACTTCCTCAGCCTGCCCCATTCGTCCTGCTGGAATCATTTTAAGAATCTGCTCAACTGGCACATTATCATCTAACATTTCCGTTTCAATAAGTCCTGGTGCGACACAATTAACGGTAATTTTTCGCTTAGCCAGCTCAATACTCAATGCTTTTGCCGCACCAATAACACCTGCCTTTGATGCACTATAATTCACTTGACCACGATTACCAATCAAGCCTGAAACTGAGGTGATGCATACAATTCGACCTGCTTTACGGCGGCGGATCATCGGCATCATCAATGGATGCAACACGTTATAAAAACCATCTAAATTGGTGCGCAACACGCTATCCCAATCTTCCCCTGTGAGTGCTGGAAATGCGTTATCTCGGGCAAGCCCTGCGTTTAATACCACACCATAGTAAGCACCGTGTTGCTCAATATCTTGAGTTAATATTTCTGCACATTTTGCACGGTCACTCACATCAAATTGCAAAATACGTACAGCACGTCCTAGTGCTTGAATCATTTCTCCAACGCATTCAGCCTCTTCTCTGCGTGAACGGCAATGAAGTACAATATCATAACCGGCTTGCGCTAAATCTAAGGCAATGGCTTTGCCAATCCCACGACTGGATCCTGTAATTAATATCGTTTTCCCCATTTCTTATTCCTTTTATTGTTACCCTTGTTCTTTCGGGCTATAAACATTCAATGCGGCTTGTGCGAGTAAACGGTCGGTTGCTTCGTCTTTTACGCAACAATCAAATACACTGAACCCTGTTTGATCTTGAATTGACATTTTAGCCTCAATGCGTAGCGTCGTACCGAGATCTATCGTTTGGCAAAATAATGCTAATTGTCTAGCCCCTAGCAGATAACCTAAGCGAATGGATTCACCCTGTTCAATCAAGTGGCAGCCAGACCACGCACCAATCGCTTGTGCCATCAATTCGATTGTGGAAAAACAATCAAATTTTCCATCTCGTAATAATAGATTATCAGCACGCAAGGTGGTTTTAGCCTCAATAAAATCATCTCCCCAGTGGGTAATGCTGTCCAGCAAAACCATCTTTCCACTGTGAGGCAGCAAGGCTTCAACATTCATAATAGGGCAAGTTAAATTCATCATTCTTCGTCAAGTTCTCCTAAAATTAGCACGGTGTTATTTCCACCAAAGGCAAAAGAGCTACTCGCCACAATACGGCGCTTTGTTTTCCAATATTGGTTATTTTGAGTAATCGCAATTGGTGCAAGTTTTTCATCTCTTTGCTGATCCCAAAACTGGGCAGGCAATTTCCCCTGTGGATTGTTTTTTTTATGCAAAATTCCCCAAGAAATTCCGGCCTCCACAGCACCAGCAGCGCCTAACGTATGCCCTGTATAGGGCTTAGTACTCGTTACAGGTGTTGCCGAACCAAAAATTTCCGCAATGGCAAGGCTTTCCATCGCATCATTATGTATTGTGCCTGTACCGTGTGCGTTGATCCAACCCACTTGATCAGCCGTGCAATGTGCATTTTGTAACGCTTTTTCAAACGCAATCTTGGCACCATTCCCACTCGGATCTGGTGATGACATATGATAAGCATCACTGCTCGCACCACCACCTAAGTACGCAATGTAATCGGTTAAGGGAGTTTTCGTCATAAGAAATAGCCCCACACCTTCACCAATATTTATGCCTGCACGATTTTGTGAAAATGCCTGTGTTTGTGCGGGATTTAAAACAGAAAGGGATGCAAAACCACTAACAGTTAAAGGCGAAAGACAATCCACACCACCACAAATTACCGCATCGCACAAATCAGCCTTTAACAAACGTGCTGCGGACATTAACGCTCTCGCCCCTGATGTACAGGCAGTAGAAATACCGTAGACCACATTTTTTAAGCCGTATTGGTAGGCGACAAAATCACTCGGTGCATTAAATTGTTGCTGGGTGTAGTTAAAAGGATGGCTTTGCCAATCCTCTTTTAAAAAAGCTGAACGATATAATGGCAAATTCTCATCAACCCCTGTGGTTGAAGTACCAATCACAACGGCAATTCGTTTTTGCCCAAAGTTTTCAATCGCATAATGAATTTGATCTTCAATTTGTGTTAAGGCGTGCCACAACAGCTGATTATTACGACTTCGATAAGCCTGTGGCAGATTTTCTGGAAATGCACGTAGTGGCTCATCAATGCTCGCCAAATATTGCACTTTACCTTGTAAATCGGCTTGACGATATAAAAGATGATTAGGCGCAATTCGGGGCGCATTTTCCCCTAACAAGCACTGCGTATGTCGGTCAACCCCTGCACCAAGCGTTGTTAAGAGGGCCGGTTTATTGAGATATAATTTCATTATAGTTCCTTTAAGATAAAGGGGTTACCTGCCATAAGCTTTGATCGGCTAAACGAATTAACCAGCCATTTGCAGTAGGTTTTGTCGTCCAACACCAGCGATTTTTCGTAAAATATTCCAACCCTCCCACAGAATGAACAACTCGACTAAACGCAAACGGTGATTTGGGAGAAATCGCTGTTGTGATGGCAGAAAATAACCACTGTGCTTGTGGATTTGGCATTATAAAACCGTCATTATGCCACCCTTCGACACTTAGGTTGATGCGTGCTAATGGTGAACCGAGAGCATCCACTTGTACCCAGCGCCATTGTTTCGTCCCCGTTTGTACCGACAATAAACTTTGTTGACCAGCTTGCTTTCCTGCAAGCTGATCCACTTTAAACAGCATAACACTATCAGTTTTTTGTGGCAGCTGCACAACCTGTAAATGGGTCGCACAGCTTGCAAGTAGCAAAAATAAAGCCACAGAAATCAATTTTCTCATTAGGCATCCAACGTTGCTTTACCACACAGTTCTGCCAATGCTGCTAAACGCTGTTCGGATTTGTTAACCATCGGATTTTCAATATCCCAAGCATACCCTGCCAAAATGGAGGCAATCATTCTACGAATCTCTGGTTGTGGATTTTTCGCATAAATAACATCTTGAAAACGTTCATCATACCAACCTAGCACATAAGTACGAAACGCATTTACGCCCTGCATCAATGGCACTGCAAAAGCGTTCTGCCAGTCAATCGCTTCCCCACGCAACTCACGAGCAATTAAAGGGCAAGCTAAATGTGCTGATTGCAAAGCAATCGTTACCCCTGATGAAAAGACAGGATCTAAAAACTCCGCTGCATTTCCCAATAAGGCAAAACCTTCACCATATAATGATTTCACATTGGCTGAATAGCCTTTGATTTCTCGATAAGGGATTTCGTTATCCCAATTAGCTTTGGCGGTTAAGGCTTTTAAACGCGGGCAATCTGCCACAAATTGTTTCAATACTTGTTCAGTATCACCAGCAATAATGTCAGGTAAACCAACCACGCCAATGGAAACACGATTATCTGCAAATGGAATAAACCAAATCCATACATCACGGTGTATTGGATGCGTGGTTATTAAAATTTTATTGCGATCAAAGGTGGGATCGTCAATGTTGTCATCAATATGAGTAAATTTTGCAACACGGGTTGGCAAGTGAGAAGGTAATTCTAAATCCAGTAAACGAGGCAATACTCGTCCATAGCCACTGGCATCCAACAAAAATTGAGTTTGCAGTTGATAGGTTTGACCATCTTCTTTTTTTACGAAAATATTCCAGCCTTCCTCTATTTGGCAAACTTCGGTCACTTCATCGCCAAATCGTACATCAACCCCACGTTTTATCACGAGATCAATTAAATGCTTATCAAATTTGTCACGTTTAACCTGAAGGGTTGTTCCAGCGCCTGCAGTAAATTTATCCGTAAAGTCAAAATAAGTTTGACGCTCGCCCCAACTAAACGCCGCACCATCTTTAAATTGGAAACAAGGATCATTCAAGGCTTCAAGAAGATCCGCTTCCTTAAGAATTTCCATACAATAAGGTAAAAGGCTCTCACCAATCACAAAACGAGGAAAATGCTGTTTTTCTAGCACACAAACCTTAACCCCCTGTTTTTCAAGTAATGCCGCAGAAACAGAACCTGATGGACCGCCCCCAATAATCACAACATCAAATTTTTCCATTTTTAAACTCCTGATGAATAAAAAAGGTTAAACAAACACTTACAATCGTTCCTATACTAACGCTAAACCCAAAGCTAGCAACGGCAGGGGTTGCGCTTAATCCTAATAAGATAAAAGAAATTAATGTCGTTGTTGCGGCTAAAGTTATTGCAAAATATTTTATTTTTGATGTTTCCTTGGCACTAAACATATAAGCTGAATAATCAATACCAATAGCAGAAACTAATAACAAGCCAAATAATGTAAATAAACTAATTGGAATTGATAGCCAACCTAAAACACCTATAGTAATAATAATAGCTCCAAAAGGTATCAATAAAATAGTTAATGTTTTTTTCAATCCAAAGAATATAAGTAATAATAATGCAGCAATACCGAAAGATAATATTTTCAACTCAAATGCTTGATTTCGTGTTTGCTGAAATGTTTCATTAAGCGATT
Source organism: Actinobacillus sp. (assembly GCA_020026115.1). GTDB lineage: Bacteria > Pseudomonadota > Gammaproteobacteria > Enterobacterales > Pasteurellaceae > Actinobacillus_C. Next base: position 39,823 of record JAHHQY010000007.1, read on the forward strand.
GACGTTTATTTTGCCAAGATACGCCCTTAAAACGCTGGCTAATTTCTTGCATTGCCTTATTGTTCTTTACACCAGAAACTAAAACAATACTCGCGATTGTATTATGTGTAATATGGCCTAAGTATAATCTCCGCTTAGCTTGTGTTAATGGTGAGTTTAAAGCGCTTTCTAAACTAACTGTTGATTGTTTCTGTAAATTATCTATATATTGTTTAATATATTCTATTGGAATACCAATCTTAGTAAATTCAATATAGTCCTCTGCCGGAATATGTTTTAATTTTTTAATAAATTCTCTCTGTTGGTCTTCTGTATTAAACCATTCGCTGATTGATTGAAAACTACTGATATTACCCTTTGATTTTTGACTTAATAAAGCATTCGTAATTTCCTGATCTTTTTTCATTAGATCTACTGTACTTTTTGCTTCAATTAAAAAATACTGCTGACTTAAATCGACCTTCGTTAATTTCTGGATTTGCATACCTTGCTGTAAAAGTAACTTTGGTAAATTAACCCATTGCCGAATATCATCGTTCCATTGCGTTTTATAAAATCCTATTCCTACAAAAACCACAAGAGATATACTAAAAAGTTGTTTAATTCTTTTAGGCAAGGAAAAATTAGGTGGACTAAACGCATAATTTAATTTTTTTACTTTATAGTTTTTAAATAGTAGCGGTAAATATAATAATGTTGCCAACATTGCACATATTAATGACATTGCAGAAAATAAGGCTGTCTGTTGCAAAATAGGTAAATTAGTAAATGCCAGCAAACCATAACCAATTAAAGTAATAATTAGGCTAACTAAAAAGGTTATTTTAAGTTTATCCATTGTCTGCTGAGGTTTCCAGCACGAAGTAAACCTTGATGATACAAGCCAATGTAAAGGAAAGTCAATTAAGACCCCAACTAAACTGGTGCCTATCACAATCGTTAAAATATGTATTTTACCAAAATATATAATAACAGCAGTAATTCCACATAATAACCCAATGATAATTGGTACGAATAAATATAAAACCCTAAGAGTTCTAAATACAAATAAAAGTAAAGCAAGCGTAAGAAATATACCAAAACTACTCATTAGTTTCATTTCTTTTTCAGCTTGTTGTTTTGCACTATTAGAAAATAATATATTCCCTGTCATTAGCAATTTTGTATTAGAAAGCTGTGCAATTTTTTTAATCTCAGTCAAAGTAGTAGATAAATTATTATCTGACTGAATAAAAGTTGCCTCCTTCAAATTAAGAGGAATAATCACCCAATAGGTTTGTTTTTCCTTTACAAAGAAAATGCCTGTTTTACTATCCCATTGAATCGGTGAATTTCCTTGTAATTGAGGTAATACAAAACGTCCAAAACCTAAAAAATCCTGAGAAAAAGAAAGAAAATTTGTACTAGAAAAAGGATTAACAATTTGCTGAACCCATTGTGAAAAATATTGTTTTGGCTTTATTAAAATTTCATTTTGTATATTTTTTGGTAATACTACCACTTTTAATTGATTAATATTTTCTTTTATTTCGGCCAAGTTTGGTTGTAATTTAAATTTAATTGGTGTAAATAAATGGCTTTTAGCTAAGGTAGATACTATATTTTCTGATATTCTCTGGGCAATTTTTTCATCTTTATTTCCCACTAGTATAATTATTTGACGATTTATTTGTTCTTCTTGCTTTTTATCTACTTGCTTTTGAATAATTGTTTGATGCTGCTCGATTGGTAATAATGTTTGCAAATCGGTTTCTAACCAATTTCCGCTTTTTAAAAGTGATAAAAATATTCCTACAACTACAAGCAAGAATAATCCATATAATTTACGAGCTAACATTATTCGCATTTTAATTAAACGCCTTTCTTATAAACAAGTTTACTGAACCATTTATTTTGATATGATGAAATTCTATTATTGTTTTATCTCCCTGTTTTTCATCTAATGTAATCTCACGAATAACATTATCACCTTTTAAGCGAATATTATTAAAAATTTGTTTCATCAATAACGTATTAGGAACTAGATCTAATTGCCAGTTACTTGATGTTCCGTGTAAATTTAGGTTAAAATTTTCTTGTAGTTTTTTAATATCTCCCGATAAAATTCCTAAAAATAATCCAACCTGCTGATTTTGTACTTTATTCGTATTCTCTATCCATTGATTATTATTCCATTGAGCAATCCCTTTAGAAGTAATACATAATATTGAATTAAATGGCTGCTTCATTTCCCATAACAATCCTTTATTTTCCATAAGTGTAAAACTTCCATACGTTTTAATTGGTACTGGTAGTGTATTCAAAAAACGACTTTGATAAAACTCTCCCTGTACAAACTTTGTTTTCTGTAAAGATTGCATCAATTCTATTGGTGTAAATGCAAAAGCTATATTACTCCAAAATAAAACTATACATAGTATTAATCTATTTTTCATATTTATCCTTAAAACCTGCGGAACTTTTAATTACTCTTTGAAAATCATAGGGTGTCGGCAATTCCATCTTTTGTGATTGTATATTTACTGCAACTTGTGTTGTACTACCTTCTGTCAATTTTATTTTTGTTTCTTTATCTCGAATAATATAATTAATTCTTAAACAACTCTCAAACTCTATGACATTAAGTTCAACTAATACTTTTTGGCGAAATGTTGCAGGACGTATATATTTTAAATTAAGTTGTACAATAGGCCATACAAAACCTTTTTCTCGCATAATATCATAATGATAATTTATACTTTCTAAAAAAGCACAGCGAGCCATTTCTAAGTATTTTACATAATGACCATGCCACATAATACTCATTGAATCGACATCAAAGAATGGAATTTCATACTCACTATAATGAGTTAAAAATGAATGTACTTTTTTTCGCATTATTTATTTTCCCAAAAGTTAAAAAAGTTAAACCATAATAATGGATTATTTTTGCATTCTTCTGCTAAAAGATTTGCATATTTTTGTACTGCCTGTTGTATATTCTGTTCTCTTACTTTTCCTCTACCTGTTATTGGATCACAAAAATAACGTAATTTAACCCTATACTTCCCAGACTCTTTAATGCAAAAAATACTACTTACAGATGCTTTTAGTAAACTTGATAATAACCAAGCACCTTGAGGAAATAAAGCAGTATTACTTAGGAAATTAACTTTACAAGTTTTATCACCACGTATAGGAACCCTATCAGCTGCAATAGCAATATATTCGCCACCTTCAATTTTATTAGCCAACATTAACATTGTCGCTGCATCCAGATGCTCTACTTGAATAAGTGATAATGTTTCTGCACCTGCCTTTTGCAAAATTTTATTAAAAATTTCGGCATTCTTATGATGCACTAGAACATTTAACTTAAAATTTTTATGTTGCCCATTATTGGCCAATGCTCGACAAATTTCTATATTACCAAAGTGAGAACATACTAATATTTGTCCCCGACCATTACTATTAAACTGTTGGTATAGATTATCTTGATCATCAATGATTAGATCTTTATATTTAAGTTTATTCTGCCATACAGCAAAACGGTCAGTAATTGACTGTGCAAAAGATATGAACTGTCTATACACAGAAAAATAGGATAATCTTACCGTAGGAAAAGTTATCTTCAAATTATTTTGATAGACTTTAATATTTTTTCTGACATTACGACTTGTTAAATAAAAATAAGTTACAACAAATATACTAATAATATGCATTACTTGTAGAGGAAATACTTTAACCATTCGTGCGGTAAGTTGTAAAAAAAAGATATTTCCTCTTTCCTTTTGTTTTGCCCAATGTTGCGACATTATATAGTTTTCCTTGTTAATACTCGTAACAACATATTTACAAATAAACGGGCATGCATTTTACTAATAAGCCAATTATCTTTTAGTCCTCGAAAATGAGAAACACCATTATCATTGTATATAACTGGTGTATCAATCCAATAAAAAGGAATATTATACCAATGTGCTTTTACTAAAATTTCAATATCAAAATCCATTCTGTTCCCTAAACGTTCTTGAGAGATTAATTTATTGATTGAGTGCAATGGATATAACCGAAAACCACACATTCCATCTTTTATATCGAAAGATAATGTATTGATCATATTCCAAAAATCTGTAATTTTTCGACCATAAAGACGTAATTTTGGTGCATTAGAATCATAAATAGGTTTTCCACAAATAATACTTTTAGGATACTGTTTACTTGCTTTAATAAAGGATTGGATATCAGCTAAATTATGCTGACCATCCGCATCAAGTTGAATGGCATATTCATACCCCATTTCAAATGCAAGTTTAATTCCTATTTTTACCGCCGCACCTTTACCACCATTTTGTGCACAATAATGAATAAAAACCTGCTCATCTGCTAGTTTTTCTAAACGAATTTTATCGGCTGAATTAGATCCATCATCTACCACTAAAATAGGCAAAGATAGTGTCTTTACCTGAGCGATTACTGCTGCAATCAATATAGAGTGATTATAGTGTGGTATTAAAATAATTGTATTTGCTTTTTTCATCTTTTATTCATTTTTTTGTAGGAATATTTGTTCAAAATCACGCTTTAAAATTTTAGATTGACTATTACGTGGTAATTTTTCACAAAAGCGCCAAAAACGAGGGGTTGCCAATTTCTCTTCATATTGATGTAAATAATCTTGTAAACAACGAATAAGGTATTTTCTCCCTTGATTTTCAAGTATCTCCAAACCTTGTTTTGATAAAGCCACCCAAGCTGCCGCTCGGAATTTATGTGGATGCACCGCAATATAGCAATCCTCAACCCAATGATGAGTTAATAATTGTTGCTCAATTTTCACCAAAGAAATTCGTTTATCACCTAATTTTACAATGCGATCAACTCGACCTAGTAATTCAAATCCTCGCGAATGAAATGCCACTGCATCTGCCGTTTGTTGACGCCCTGTCATCCAAGCACCTTCAACCCACAAAGCACCATTATTTAATCCTAACTGAATGCTTGGCAACTTTTGCCATAACGCATTCGATCGCCGCATTGCAATAACCCCAGTTTCCGTACTGCCATAAATTTCAATAATCGGACTAGGAAATGCATTCGCTAAATCAGTCGCTGTTTGTGTAGGTAAAGCCCCACCTGATGAAATAATTCCTGCAATTTTATGCATCATTGACGATTTAGAGCATTGCCAAGGACTCAATAATGCTGGGCTACTTATCCATAAAGCCTTAGAAAGTTTCTCTGTTTGAGGCAACAAAAACTCTGGATACGGTAACTGCTTACGCCCAATTTGCCATTGCATAACTAAAGGCAGCATTACCCTAAAACTTAGCCCATAATTGTGCTGAACACTGACACTACCGATCGCTGTCAAATCTGGATCTTCGGCAAATGGTAAAACTTTTTTTAAAGCAAAAGCTTCTGCCCACATTTGAGTAGCTGTCTTTCTAATAATTTTAGCTTCGCCACTGCTACCCGATGTTTTCAACCAAAGTTCTGCGGAACTCGAAAAAGGATAGGCCGTAATATTTTCTAAAATTTTGTGCTGTTGCCCAAAATGGTTAAACGTTGCCTCATTCATTAAAAAGGCATCATTTTCCTCTAACCACTGCAAGTTTTCTTTAAGTAAATTTGGTGGAACTAATAAAGTTACATTTGCACGAAATGCAGCAATTAATACACAAGCAAAATGTGCGGCATCATCAAAATATACGCCACAATATTTAATATGGCGATGCTTAAACTCGCATGAAATTTGTTCTGCACGTAATAAAAAATCTTGCCTTGTCCATACTGGGTCAGTAGCTATAATTTGTGCCTGTTTATTTTCTATTTTCATTTCGTTTTATCATATATTGACGAATTAACCATTCACCTATAAATAAAATTCCCATTATCACATAGGAAATAATGCCATTATATATAGCCCAAGCACGATAATTTTCTATATAAATAAAACTCAATGATAAACCAATATTTATTATAAAAAATAAACACCATACTTTCGTTACATTTCTAATATATAAAATGGCGTAGACTGGAATACTTGGATTTTTTATACGAGCAAATCGCTCAATTATTGTTTGTTTTGTTAATAAACTTGACGCAAATATTAATAACATTAATCCATTGATAATAACAGGATACCAATACATTGAATCTAATGTTTTAGTTAGACCACTCATCAATAAAAAAACGGAAAAACCGAGAAAAAAACACCTAAATAATACTCGCTGTTCGATTATCGCTTTAACCAGCCATAAAACAGCGAGCATATAAGGAAAATAAATTAAACTCTGTGGTGATATTCCATACAACCATAGTACTGGATAAGCAATGGTAAAACAGGTTAATAGAACGCCAAGAATAAAATTTAACATTGTTGCAGTTTCATCATTCCAGAAGCACAATTTTCATTGTTCGTTGTTAATGAAAACATTACTCGCTGTTTTTCCTTTTGCCACGATAAGGTTAAAATAAATGTATCATTTGAGCGAAGAAATTTTTGAAACTTCAGCTTTTTTATACTTTCAATTTCAAATAATTCATTTCCTAGTAAACGAGGAATGTTTTCTGCAACCCATTGTAATTCAACCACTCCTGGTACTAATGGAAACATTGCAAAATGATCCTTTAAATAAACTAAATCTTCTGGAACTATACCCGTTAAAATTAGTTTATTTTCTTGTCGTTCTTCATTTAACCAAATAGGATTTTTTTTATTGTGCATCATTTTGCATTTTCATAATAGCAGCAATAACATCTTTAACCGTTCTTACATTACGGAAATCTTCCGCTTGTAATTTATATCCTGTTTCACGTTTGATATGGTCGATTAAATCAATAGCATCAATACTATCAATTTCTAAGTCTTCATATAGATTAGTATCTAAATTAACATCACTTATATCAATTTCAAATAAATCTTCTAGTGCATTAAATAATAAGGTTTGAACATCTTGTTCTGTCATTTTCTGTTCCATTGTTTATCCTCTATTACGAATAAATTCTGCTAATGTAGCGACACTTTCAAAGTGTTGGCGTAAATTCTGTTGTTCGCTTTCTAACTGAAAATTAAATGCTTTTTGAATAGCTAAACCTAATTCAAGTGCATCAACACTATCTAAACCTAAACCATCTTCACTAAAAAGCGGGGCTTCTGTTTCGATATCCTCAATAGTCATATCTTCTAAAGCAAGACTATCAATAATTAATTGTTTGAGTTGATTTTCAAGTTCCATTTTCTTTCCTTATTCAAAGATTAAGAGTTAAAGTAATTTTCTAAATACTGATTTAATCGCCGTGAAGCAATCGGTAATGGTTTTTCAGCCAACCAAGTGGCAGGATCAATATCCTCCCCAACGGTTAGTTTATAGGTAATTCGTTGTTTAGGTAACTTGTACCACGCTTGCCCTTTCTTAAAATTCAATGGATGCATTTCTATTTTTACTGGCGTTATAACCTGCGCACTCCGTAAACCTATCGATGTTGCCCCACGATTGAATTTTACAACACCATCCCATCCAGTACGTGTTCCTTCTGGAAAAAGTAATAATGGCTGCTCTTTAAGTACTTCATCACAAGCCTGTAACAATGCCTCTGATTCAGTATTCGGTAAAAATCCACAAGACCGAATTTCGGTTTTCATTGCAGGATTATGTAAAAGATCTTGCTTTACGACAATATTAAATGCAGGTTGTTGGCTAAAAATTAATACGACATCCAGCAATGATGGATGATTCGCCACAACTAATTGCCCTTTTCGTCCTAAACGCTCAAACCCTTGATATTTCACATTTAAAATGCCCATTGCGATTAAATATTTTACAAAGTACCGCCAAACCTTACCCACTATTTGGCGTGCTTTTTGTTGTTCAGCCAAACGATGATTAGGATAATTTTTAATATAAGGATACAGACGAAATTTTAATAAAACACCACCGATACCAAACAACAAAAATCCCAATCCCGTTCCAATAAAACGGCGAATAAAGCCTAAGCCTTTACCCACTGCCAATGCCCTCCGTTACTTGCAGGCGTTTTCCAACGTTTGGATCCAACTTGCATATTTCTCATCCAAGATAAAGCATTGTCAATGCCTGCATCTTCTGGCGTATCAAAAAGACTAAGCTCAAACCCTTCTCCTTTTTCAACCACTAAGCAAAGTGCATAATCCAAAGTTAAACGAGGTGCCGCGACTGCAAATTTTTTATCTAGAAATGATTCACATACTGCGACAAGCACTTGATCTTGCCCATCTTGCAATAATAAAAAAGCCTCCAAAAGCGCTGTTTCCAAGCAATCCTTCTGTGCAGAAATAGCAGTCATTTCTGCGGTAACTTTGCGCAATTCTGACCATTGTCCAATTAATGCATTGTGCACCGATAAACTAAACGATGTTGGTGAAACATCCCCCTCTAGAATTAAGCTTCTCCATAACTCAAAACTACGATTAATTTCACCATTTAATGAGGCATAAACCACAGGGATATTCGGCTGCTCAGTCACTAGCGACCAAGCTGCCTCAAAAAATAAGCGACTTTGTCGACTTAAACGTCGTCTTTTCATTGGTGGAAGAAAATCAAGTTTTGGCAATGTTTCAGGACGGCTTTGTAGAATAGAAAAGAACTCGGGAAGGCTGAGCAGCCAATCACTCTCTTGTAATTGTTTGGAAGTGAGAATTTGATAATTTTTAACAAAAAAGCTAAATTTTAAGATATTATCCATAGCCCTATGCTCAATAATTACTACTCAATAAAAATTTACGAATTTTACTATGATTTGTAAAACAAAAAAACATATGCTTCTGAAAACGTTCTACATTTATTCACTTAGGTCGGAATTTTTCAATAGATTTAAAAAATATCCGCTTAGAAATGAAAAAATAAGAAATGATTCTATCATAAATAATTTCATTTTTCCACATACTATTGCATAAAAAGCACGCTTTGCTATTATCAATCCGCCACTAGAAAAGCGATGATAATCTCGACGTTCGAAGGCGAAGAATTGAAATAATATCCGAAAGTACCGTGTGTAAGTTATGGGAGTTTTACTTCAAACCACACCCTTAAAATTATTTATAATCAATCTGAAAAATTATACAGATTGTGCATTTTCCGTATGCTTCTTGATAAATTTTAATCTACCACATTATAAATCTTACTAATTAATCGTGAACTCCACTAGCCGAAATAATTCATACACGTTGATTAATATCTTTTAAAATAGGCATTATTTTATATCCCAAAAAGTATATTTATTTCTCAGAATTTTACATACCAAACCAAGGCCGGAATATTTGCAAAATTTTTGAAAATATTCCGGCCTTGTTATTTTCTTAA
>JAHHQY010000008.1 GCA_020026115.1 Actinobacillus sp.
AATTCGCCACATCTAAGGCTTGAAAATGTATCTTTTGCAAGCCGATTTTTTGCGCGCTCAGCTTAGCGCATTCAATGGCTGACGCGGAAATTTCAATGCCTGTTAAATGAAAATTCGGATTGTTTTTAAATTCTTTCGCGCAATGTAAGCCAAAACCGCCACTACCACAAAATAAATCCCATAGCTTTTCAATTTTAACGCCATTGCTGTCTTGCCATGCTTTTAGCCAACTTGCTGACGTGGCGTAAAGTTGTTGCGCTACGCTTGAATTGGTTTGGAAAAAACCTTGCGGGCGAATATAAAGCGGAACGCCATTAAAGTCTTCGGCGAGAAAATGACTTGGCGTTAAAAAGATTTCCTGCTCGCCTTCTAAAATCGCCGCTTGTTTGGGCTGAATATTTAAACTTAATACTTTAATTTGCGGTAATTTTTGCAACAGACCTTTTAATTCACGTTCAATTAAAGGGCGTTTTTTTTCAGAACGCAAAACAAAGCGCACCATCAACTCACCGCTTACCTGCGCTTGCGTTAATAAAATGTATTTAAGTTCCCCTTTATTTTTCGCCACGTTATAAGGCACTAAACCGGCTCGGGCGATAAAGTCTTTTAAAATGGGGAAAATATGGGTGAAACTTGTGGGATAAAGCGGACAATCGCATAAATCCACCCCACTTTGTGGGTTAAAAGGATCGGGTAAAATGCCTAAAATGGGACGTTCCACACTTCCGCTTACGACCATTTTGGCTTTATTGCGAAAATGCTGTAAAGGCGAAACAACCGGCGCTAAAAAAGTCGTTCGCGCCGAAAATTGCGCCATAAGGTTTTCTAAGGCTTTTTGTTTTTGCGTAAGTTGTTCTTTATAAGGCGTTGTTAATAAAGGACAAGAAACACAATCAGCTAAGCGAAAATGTTCACAAGAAAGAAGATTACTCATCATAATTTTTCGGTTGGATCGGCCATTTGTGCATTTTTATGCATAAGCCATTTTTGTTGTAATTGAGTTAAAAAAGCTCGGTTTTCAAGATAGTCTTTTTGCTTTTGTAATTGAGCAAAATCGACATTCTTTTGTTTTAATAAAGCATTAAAGCGCATTTCTCGCTGTGCTTTTTCCGCTAAGGTTTCTTGCACTTCAAAATGAGCCAAGACTTCTTTTAAAGCAGGGCGATTATTGCATAACAATAATAAATCACAGCCTTGTTGAAAGGCTTTTTGGCAACGCTCGCTATAATTGCCTAAAAAAGCAGCCCCTTGCATACCTAAATCATCAGAAAAAATCACGCCGTTAAAGTGTAATTCTTGGCGTAACACTTTTTGCAACCAATATTGAGAACCGCTTGCCGGCGCATTATCACAATGAGGATAAATGACATGAGCGGGCATAATCGCACGTAATTTATTTTCTGCAATTAAACATTTAAAAGGCTGTAAATCTTGCGCGAAAATTTCTTCTTTTGTACGCGTATCGATGGGCGTTTCTATATGAGAATCCGCAAAAACATGGCCATGACCTGGAAAATGTTTCGCACAGTTTGCCATTCCCGCACGTTGCATACCTTGTATAAAAGCGCGCGCTAAACGTAGCACTGTTGCCTTATCCTGAGAAAAACTGCGATCGCCAATGGCTAAAGAACGATGCCCTAAATCTAAAACGGGCGCAAAACTTAAATCAATATTTAACGCCAGCATTTCACTTGCCATTTGCCAGCCTGCACGTTCTGCCCAAAAATTTTGTTCTTCTGGATCTGAAATTAAAGCCGAAAAAGCCTGTAAGGCCGGTAAGGTCGTCAAGCCTTGACGAAAACGTTGTACGCGTCCGCCCTCTTGATCCACCGTAATTAACAGCGGTTTAGCGACACTTTGGCGTAATTGCTCGGTTAATTTTAAAAGTTGCTCAGGGTGAGTGAAATTTCGACTAAATAAAATCACTCCCGCAACCAACGGATGCGAGAGTAATTCAAGATCTTCTTGCGTAGCTTCACAGCCTGCAAGATCCATAATAAAAATGCTCATTTATTTTGCTTTCACTAACATTGTGCTAAGCGGTTCACCGCCGACTAAATGCATATGTAAATGAAAAACTTCTTGTCCGCCATGTTTATTACAATTCACAATTAAACGGTAACCATCTTCGGCAATGCCTTCTTCTTTGGCCAGTTTGCGGGCAACGGTAAATAAATGCCCAAGCATTTGTTCATCTTCTGCCGTAACGTCATTCACGGTTGGGATCACTTTATTTGGAATAATTAAAATGTGCGTTGGCGCTTGTGGGGAAATATCACGAAACGCGGTCACTAAATCATCTTGAAATAAAATTGTCGCAGGAATTTCACGACGAATGATTTTACTAAAAATTGTTTCTTCAGCCATTTTTTGCTCCTTATTTACAATAACTTTTCGACGATATTCGTCTCTACTTTTAATTCGCGCCGAATTTTCGCCTTAAGGGATTTTAGCATAACCTTTTTCTAAAGCTTGCCAAGCCTTTTCATCAAAGGCGATGTGCATTCTTTGCACTTCTTTCAAAAAAGAGCGTTTTAAGCGCGCTAAATTTTCTTTTTTCCAAGCCTCGCCTTTTCGCTCTAAACATTTATCAAAATCAATTAAATAGGCTTTTTCTTGCGGGCTATTGACCTTTTGCAACAAAATATTGTGGGCGTTTAAATCGATATGGCAAATTTGTCGCTGATGTAATTGAGCAATTAAATAACCGATTTTCTGCCAAGTCTTTTCAGGTAAAGGTTGCTTTTGCAAAATTGCCGTTAAGTCTTGAGCCTGATCGATTTTTTCACTGATTAAATCCGCACGATAAAAACCCAAGGGGGATTTGATCACTTGTGCGCCTAAAGGTTTTGGCACCGCAAGACCTGCTTTATGTAATTTATCTAATAAGCGAAATTCAGCAAAACTTCGGGTTTTTGCAAGTTTGCTAAAAAGATAACTATCCCGATTGATTTTGCCCAAAAATCCGCCTCGATAATAATGGCGTAAGGCACAATCAACGCCCCATAAATCTTTGCTCGCAATAAAATAGGTTTTACCTCGTCCTTGCGCAAAGCCTAAAATCCGCCCTTTTTTTTGCCAAAAATCCGCAGAAAATAACGGCGTAATATCTTTTTCTTGCACTTCATCCGCTAATAAAAAAAAGCGATTTTTATTCACTACTTGGCGCATATTATTCCTTAGGGGTTGGCGCTAATTTTAACATAGCGCGTTTTAGCAAAGCGCCTGTGCTGTGTAAAAATAACAATAAAAAAATTAAAGCATATAAAGGTTTAGAACCTAACACCGCATAAGGCGTATTTCCTGTGGTCGGCGTTAATTTTCCGCGTAAAGCCGTTTGAGTGAATTGCGGGGCTTTTTGCAGAATTTGCCCTTTTTCATTCACTAGCACGCTAATGCCATTATTTGTGGCACGCACTAAAGGACGACCTAATTCCAAAGCGCGCATTTGAGCCATTTGTAAATGTTGCCAAGGCCCAATACTTGCACCAAACCACGCGTCGTTAGAAAGGGTTAATAAATAAGCCGTTTTGGCTTGCCAATTCGCACGCACTTCTTCAGGGAAGATAATTTCATAACAAATTGCTGGCGCGAAATTTTGCCCTTTTAAATTTAAATTCGCTTGTTGCCCTGCCCCTTTTTCAAAGGCTGACATCGGCAAATTAAACACTGTGCCTAATGGACGTAACCAATTTTCTAAAGGCACGTATTCTCCAAAAGGTACTAAATGTTGTTTGCTGTAACGAGGTACATTATTCGGCGCGTAAGGTGTTGTATTTAAAGCAATAATGGAATTTAACAAACGTCCTTGCTCATTTAAAAAAACCGTTCCCAGCAATAGGCTCGATTGCGCTTTTTGTGCGCTTTCTTGCATCTCCATTAACCAAGGGCTAAGGCTTGTTTCTTCCAAGGGAATGGCCGATTCCGGCAAAACAATCACATCGGCTTTGCCAATATTTTCTTGAATGAGTTGTTGGTACACATTAACGCTACGCCACACATAAGCGGGATCCCATTTCATTTGCTGAGGAATATTTCCTTGCAATAAGGCAAAAGTTAGGGCTTTTTCAGGCTCCGCTTTAACGAAAGTTAACTGGCTTGAATAATAAGCTAAAAGGCTCGTTACGCTTAAAAGTAAAAGATAACTCGCACCGAAAAGTTTACTTTTCCCGCCTTGGCGCCAATATCGCCATAAGGTAAATAAAACTGCGCTCGCCCACATAACAAAAAAGGTTAAACCTTGCACACCAAAAAGGGGCGCTAAACCATAAAATGGGCTGTCAATTTGTGTATAGCCTAACTGTAACCAAGGAAAGCCTGAAAATAAATGCCCTCGCAACCATTCCGTTAAAGTCCAAAGGGCAGGAAAAATGGCAGGACTTTTTACTTGAAAGCGTTGAACTAAATAGGCAAATAAAGTTGGGAAAAGCGATAAATAGCCCGCTAAAAGCCCCACTAAAAGCCAACTTAAAAACAAAGGCGCACCGCCAAATTGGGCAATGCTAATATGAAGCCAGCTTACCCCAAAGGTAAAAAAGCCCATGCCCCATAAAAAGCTGTACCAAAGCGCCTTTTTACCTGAACTTTGCGTGGCAAAATATAATAAGGCAAAAAGGGAAACATAAGCTAATGGCCAATAATGATAAGGCGAAAATGCGAATACGCCGATAAGGCCAAAGAAAAGCGCGATAAGACTCGCGCCGATTTTTTGAATGGTCGTTTTCATTATTCTGCTTTGCTGTTTTCGTTGAGGTTTTGCATATTGCTATCTGGCACCATAACGCGTAATTGAATTAAACGACGGCTGTCAGCGGCTGTAATTTTAAATTTTAAATTTTCTAAGGTAATTTCTTCTCCGCGTTTTGGTAAATAACCAAACGCTTGCATCATCACCCCTCCAATGGTATCGACTTCTTCGTCATCAAAATGCGTATGAAATTTCTCGTTAAAATCTTGAATATCCGTTAAAGCGCGCACGGCAAAAACATGGCGCGAAAGTTGGCAAATATCTTCCGCTTCTTCTTCATCGAATTCATCTTCAATATCCCCCACAATTTGCTCTAACACATCTTCAATGGTAATTAAGCCCGATACCGCGCCGAATTCATCAACAACAATCGCCATATGAAAACGCTCTAAGCGGAAATCTTTTAACATACGATCGACTCGTTTACTTTCTGGCACAACAATTGCAGGACGTAATAAACTCATTAAATCAAAGGGTTTGGCATCAGCACGCAAACAATTTAATAAATCTTTCGCATGTAAAATACCTAAAATATGGTCGCGCTCGTCTTCGCTAATCACAGGAAAACGGCTATGAGCGGAGTTAATAATGGTGTCTAAACAAGAATCTAAATTTTGTTCGGCATGAATAAAAGCAATTTGACTGCGTGGAATCATAATATCGCGCACGCGTAATTCGGCGATTTCCATCACGCCTTCGATCATTTCTCGCGTACCTTGGTCAATTAATTCATTTTGTTCACTGTCACGAATCACTTCCACCAACTCGGCACGATTTTTTAATTCATTAGGAAATAAACGATGAATAAGAGCTTGAATAAAGGAAGGTTTTTTCGCGTGTTCCGCGTTATTCTCAGAATGTTGCATAAAGGAATTATCTTTTCTTAAAAGCTTATAAAATAAAGTGCAAAAAATAGCATATTTCCCTATAAATGGCTAGGTTAGCAAAATGAAAAAATCCCCACACTTTTAGGCAAAAAATAAAATAATGAGAGGAAAAATAATATCTTCGTTTCTTTTTTTTAGGCCTAAAAGCCTTATTTTTAATGCCTTATAAATATTGCTAAGCTGTTATAATAATGTTGCATTTTCACTAATAACGAATAGAATAACACCGTTTGTTTGTAAAAATGAGCCAGATTTTTAAATCTTGAAAGGATATATAACAATGACAATTCCACAAATACTCATCGTTGAAGATGAAACCATTACGCGTAATACCTTAAAAAGTATTTTTGAGGCGGAAGGTTACGATGTATTTGAAGCGGCCGATGGCGTACAAATGCACCGAATTTTATCAAACCAAAAAATCAATTTGGTCGTAATGGATATTAATTTACCGGGGAAAAATGGCTTAATGTTAGCGCGAGAACTGCGCGAAACCAATGATATGGCTTTAATGTTTTTAACAGGCCGTGATAACGAAGTCGATAAAATTCTTGGCCTTGAAATTGGTGCCGATGATTACTTAACAAAACCTTTTAATCCGCGTGAACTGACCATTCGTGCGCGCAATTTATTACAACGCACGATGAGCGAAGGGCAAAAAGTCACCACCACCAACGTTGAGCAATATCGCTTTAACGGTTGGGTGTTGGATTTAGACAGTCGCACTTTAATTAACCCCGATGGCGAAGAATACAAATTACCTCGTAGTGAATTCCGCGCTATGTTACATTTTTGCGAAAACCCTGGCAAAATTCAATCACGCGAAACTTTGTTACGCAAAATGACGGGACGAGAATTAAAACCACAAGATCGCACTGTCGATGTCACCATTCGCCGTATTCGTAAACACTTTGAAGACCACGCTGGCACACCTGAAATTATTTCTACTATTCATGGTGAAGGCTATCGTTTCTGTGGTGAAATTGAATAATAACGTCTTGTGTTTCACAACCACTTCTTAACAAAAACCTTAACGATAAAAGTTAAGGTTTTTTCTTTTCATCTTCTGCCTTATTTTTTAAGCATAGTTTTTTTAGCCAAAATCTATTAGAATGCGCCAATCTTTGGCAGGTTAATGAATAAAAAGCCATTCGCTTTAATTTTACAGTGAGGACTCTTTTTACTAGCCCAAAAGCCATTTTTAAACGCTAGGTAAAAGAAAAATCTGTTTATGCTAAAAAAGAAAACTATGCAACCTTTAATCGAAGTTAAAAACTTAATTTTTAAACGCGGAAGTCGCACGATTTATAACGGCTTAAATTTGCGCGTAGAAAAAGGCAAAATCACCGCCATTATGGGGCCTTCTGGTATTGGTAAAACCACTTTACTGAAGTTGATTGGCGGGCAATTACAACCTGAAGAAGGTGAAATTCTTTTTGATGGGCAAGATATTTGCCAAATGTCAAATACAGAACTTTACAACGCACGCCAACGCATGGGAATGTTGTTTCAATCTGGCGCATTATTTACAGATATTAACACCTTTGAAAATGTGGCCTTCCCTATTCGTGAACACACCCAGTTGCCCGAACAACTTATTCAGCAAATGGTTTTAATGAAATTGCAAGCCGTTGGTTTGCGTGGCGCAGCTGAGCTTTATCCTTCTGAACTTTCAGGCGGTATGGCGCGCCGAGCGGCGTTAGCTCGAGCGATTGCTTTAGACCCTGAGTTAGTTTTATACGATGAACCTTTTGCAGGACAAGACCCGATTAGTATGGCGGTGATCGTGAGCTTAATTAAACGCTTAAATGAAACCTTGCAACTGACTTCTATTGTGGTTTCTCATGATGTGCAAGAAGTGTTAAGTATTGCTGATTACGCTTATATTATTGCCGATAAGCGAGTGATCGCTGAAGGTACGCCTGCTCAACTGTTAAAAGCAGAAGATGCGCAAGTACAACAATTTCTGCAAGGGAAAGAAGACGGCCCTGTGCGTTTTCATTATCCCGCACAAGATTATTTAAAAGAGTTATTTCCATGCTAGTAGATTTTATCTCTTCTCTTGGCGCTCGCGCCATTCATTTTACTCAAACCTTAGGCAAAGCGGGGTTTATGCTGTTTTATGCGTTAGTGGGTAAACCACAATGGCGCAAGCATTTTCCGTTGTTAATTAAGCAACTTTATATGCTTGGCGTACAATCTTTGCTGATTATTCTGCTTTCGGGGTTATTTATCGGTATGGTGCTGGGTTTGCAAGGTTATGTGGTTTTAGTTGATTTTTCCGCTGAAACGAGCCTAGGCCAGCTTGTCGCCCTTTCCTTATTACGCGAACTTGGCCCTGTGGTCACCGCACTTTTATTCGCAGGTCGCGCAGGCTCTGCCTTAACGGCAGAAATTGGTTTAATGAAAGCCACCGAACAACTTTCCAGTCTTGAAATGATGGGGATTGACCCTTTACGTCGCGTGATTTCCCCACGTTTTTGGGCGGGCGTTATTTCTATGCCTATTCTTGCCATTATTTTTACTGCCATCGGTATTTGGGGCGGTTCCCTAGTAGGCGTTGATTGGAAAGGCGTTGATGCAGGAAGTTTTTGGTCTGTTATGCAACACTCTGTGCAATGGCGCTATGATATTTTTAACGGTTTTCTAAAAAGCCTTTGTTTTGCTATTGCGGTGGTTTGGATTGCCCTTTTTAATGGTTACAACGCTATGCCAACTTCTGAAGGCATCAGCAAAGCGACCACACAAACCGTTGTGAATGCGTCGCTTGTCGTACTCGGTTTAGACTTTATTTTAACTGCGGTTATGTTTGGCGCAGGTTAATGGAATTTCACAGAAGGAATACAAAAAATGAAACAAAAAACGCACTATGAATTTTGGGTGGGCTTATTTTTATTGATTGGCTTTATCGCATTCGCCTTTTTAGGTTTAAAAGTTGCAAACATTCAAGCCTTTGGTCAAGATAAAACTTATCAAGTCAGTGCAACTTTTGACAATATTGGCGGACTAAAAGTCCGTTCGCCATTAAAAATTGGTGGCGTGGTAATTGGACGCGTAACCAATATTTATTTAGACCCCGTCACTTATTTACCTACGGTCGATATTGCGATTGATGAAAAATATCATGACATTCCCGACAATAGCTCACTTTCCATTAAAACAGCCGGCTTATTAGGTGAGCAATATGTGGCTTTAAATGTGGGATTTAATGATGGCGAAAACGCCATTCTTAAAAACGGTAGCAAAATTTTAGATACCAAATCCGCTATGGTGTTGGAAGACTTAGTCGGTCAATTCCTTTACGGCGATAAAAATAAAAAATAACAAGGAGTTTTTTATGTTACGTTCAGCTTTTAAACATTTCATCTCTTTTTTCGGTGCGAGTGTGCTTTTACTTTCCGCGTCTTTTGCTTCGGCGCAAGAAAACAGCAACCCTTACACCTTAATGGAACAATCTTCTGAAAAATTATTTGGCCAAATTACCGCTGAGCAAAGCAAAATTAAAGCTGATCCTAACTATTTAAAAACGATTGTAAAAGAAACCTTAATGCCTTATGTGCATGTCAAATATGCCGGTTCTCTTGTGCTTGGTCGCCAATTAAGCACCATCAACAGCGAAGAACGTAACGCCTTTTTTAATGCGTTTGCTGAATTTATTGAGCAGGCTTACGCTCAAGCCTTAACTTTATATTCCAATCAAAAAATTGATATTGAAAAAGCCAAACCGATTAACGCAAACATTGTAAATATTAAAGTGCAAGTTATCCAAACCAATGGTGCGGCGCCAATCAATTTAAATTTCTTCTGGCGTAAAAACAGTAAATCCGGTGAATGGCAAGTTTATGATATGGCTGTTGAAGGCGTTAGTATGATTGATACTAAACGCCAAGAATGGTCACCAATTTTACGCAAAGACGGCATTAACGCATTAATTCAACAAGTAAAAAATGCGGCTAATACGCCTGTAACATTAACAAAACAAGAATAGGTTACATTATGCAATATGCCTGCCCTTTAACTTGGGATATTCAGCAAGATAATCAAAAGGTGCATTGTCGCATTCAAGGCCCTTTAAATCGTTTTACCTTAGCCCCTTTATGGCAAGCTTTAGAAAAACAAGCGTGTTTTCCACAAAATGTTCATTATGTTTGGCATTTGGATAAAATAACCCATTTAGACAGCGCAGGCTTTGCTTTATTGTGTGATTTACTTCGTTTCGGTGAACAACAAGGCACACAATCTATTGTGGAATGTACGCCTCAAATTTTAACCCTTGCAGATCTTTTTAGCTTAACGCCTTGGCTGAAAGCTTTTTTAGCCCTTAAACAATAACAGGAATTTTATGGATACGGCTCAAATCGAACAAATTTTAATGGCAAACTTGCCGTTACAGGAAGTACACGTTGAAGGTCAAGACGCACATTTTAGCGTTATTGTCGTTAGCGATGAATTAGCGACGCTTTCACGTTTAAAACAACAACAAACTATTTATGCCCCATTGATGGATCATTTTGCTTCTGGGGAAATTCACGCTTTAAGTATTCGTATGTTTAATAGTGAAAAATGGCGTGATGAACGTGGTTTAAATGGATATTAAAAAAGGACAAACAATGCAAAAATTTCGCGTATTTGGCAACACCCCATTAGAAGGTGAAGTAAAAATTTCTGGCGCTAAAAATGCCGCTTTACCTATTTTATTTGCCGCAATCTTGGCGGAAAAACCCGTCACTTTAAACAATGTGCCTGAATTGCGTGATATTGATACCGCACTAAAAATTCTGCGCCAATTCGGTATTCATGCACAACAAGAACATAACTGTGTAGAGCTTGACGCCTCTCATGTAACAAACGTTACTGCGCCTTATGATTTAGTTAAAACCATGCGCGCAAGCATTTGGGCTTTAGCCCCTTTAGTGGCGCGTTTCCAACGTGGTCGCGTTTCTTTACCTGGGGGCTGTGCTATCGGCGCACGTCCTGTGGATATGCATATTGCAGGTTTACGCAAACTCGGCGCAGAAATTACCTTAGCCGACGGTTATGTGGAAGCCGTTGCGCCAAATGGCTTAACCGGCGCTCATATTGTGATGGAAAAAATCAGCGTAGGCGCAACCCTTTCTGTTATGATGGCCGCAACCTTAGCTCAAGGCACGACGGTTATTGAAAATGCCGCGCGCGAGCCTGAAATTGTGGATACCGCAAACTTTTTAAATACCCTTGGCGCAAAAATCGAACAGGCTGGCAGTGATGTTATTACCATTCATGGCGTTGAACGTTTAGGCGGTGGCAAACATCACATTGTCGCTGACCGTATTGAAACCGGCACATTCTTAGTCGCAGGTGCCATTTCTGGCGGTAAAATTGTTTGTACTCACACGAAAGCCGATACCCTCGATGCGGTTTTAGCGAAACTGCGTGAAGCGGGCGCTCAAATCAGCGTTGAAGAAGACCGCATTACCTTAGATATGCAAGGCCAACGCCCGAAAGCGGTGAATATTCGCACCTTGCCTTATCCTGGTTTTCCAACTGATATGCAAGCGCAATTTACCTTATTAAATATGGTGGCAGAAGGTACCAGCACCATTACAGAAACCATTTTTGAAAACCGCTTTATGCATATCCCTGAATTGATCCGTATGGGCGGTCGTGCTGAAATTGAAGGAAATACAGCGATTTGTCATGGCGTTGAAAAACTCTCTGGCGCCGAAGTAATGGCGACGGATTTACGCGCAAGCATTAGCTTAGTTTTGGCGGGCTGTATTGCCAATGGCGAAACCGTTGTCGATCGTATTTATCATATTGATCGTGGTTACGAGCATATTGAAGATAAACTTCGTGCTTTAGGTGCGAAAATTGAACGCTTCTCTGTTGAAGATTGATCATAAAAGCGCGCTTTCGGCGCGTTTTTTTATGCCTTAAAATAACTCGCACCGAATTTTTGCCTTTTCATCAAAAACACAAGCAAATTGATGTTTTTGTGTTATGCTACTGCGTGTTTTTTCATCTTATTTAAGTTTCTAAACTTTTTTTGGATAAGGAGGACTTCTTGGTAGTTAATCAAACACTTATATCGCAAGTTTTAGCGATTGCTGAAGAAGCGGGAAAGATTATTTTGCATTTTTATTCTCGCAATGTTGCGGTAAGGCAAAAAAGCGACCACACGCCTGTTACGGATGCCGATCTTTTTGTTAGCCAATTTTTAATTCAAGAATTACAAAAATTAACGCCTGAACTGCCTGTTTTGTCGGAAGAATGTTGCCAAATTTCATTAGAAGAACGCCAAAATTGGCCCGCTTATTGGTTGGTTGATCCTTTAGATGGCACGCAACAATTTATCAATCGCACAGGGCAATTTGGCATCTTAATTACTCTTTTGGAAAAAACACCGCAAGGTTTTCAGCCTATTTTTGGGGTCATTCATGCGCCCATTGCTCAACAATCTTTTTTCGCCCACCAACAAGGCGGGGCCTTTAAAAAAACTCAGCAAGATGTTGTGCCTTTAACTTGTCAAAAGTTAAACCCTGCTCTACCTATTAAAATTGCCGTCAGTTCTTCTTCCACAGAAAAAAAATTACGCACTTTGCTCAATCCGCATTTTCAATATGAATTTATTCAATATGGCTCAAGCGGTTTAAAATCTGCTTTAGTCGCGGACAACCAAGCGCATTGCTATGTGCGTATTGGTAAAACAGGTGAATGGGATACTGCGCCTGCGGAAATTATTTTGCGAGAAAAACAAGGGCGAGTATTTGATTTTTCAACCCATCATTTTTCCCTTACGCCTTTAACCTATAATCAACGGGAAAGTTTAATTAATCCTGATTTTGTGATGCTTGGTGATGACCATCCATTATGGCGCGAGATTTTTACCCCTTTTGCAGAGTAACTAAGCAATATGGCTAAACTGTTGCAATAATTTATATTATCTATTGTTAATTTTTGCTAAATCAGCTTATGATACGCGCTCTTAATTAACATCGATAAAGAATAAAATATGAAAACAGAAGCAACATCTATTGTAATTTTCGGTGCCTCAGGGGATTTAACTCACCGTAAACTTATTCCTGCCTTATTTAATTTATATAAACTTGGGCGTTTAGACGAACACTTTTCTGTGCTTGGCGTTGCACGTTCTGCTTTAAATGATGAGAGCTTTCGCGCCAAAATGCGCCAAGCCTTAATTAAAAGCGAAAATGCCAGTGGCGAAATTTTAGATAATTTTTGCCAACATTTATATTATCAAGCCATCAATACCGCTGATGCGGAAGATTACGCAAAATTAACGCCTCGTTTAAATGCCTTACATGAAAAATATCAAACGCACGGCAATACCCTTTATTACCTTTCTACGCCACCTAGCTTATATGGCATTATTCCTGAATGTTTAGCAGCTCAAGGCTTAAACAGCGAACATCACGGTTGGAAACGTATTATTGTGGAAAAACCTTTTGGTTATGATACGGAATCTGCTAAGGCTTTAGATATTCAAATTCATCGCTTTTTTGAAGAACATCAAATTTATCGTATCGACCATTATCTTGGCAAAGAAACGGTACAAAATTTATTAGTTTTACGTTTTTCTAATGGTATGTTTGAACCTTTATGGAATCGTAATTTTATTGATTATATTGAAATAACGGGCGCTGAAACCTTAGGGGTTGAAGAGCGCGGTGGCTATTACGATGGTTCAGGTGCTGTTCGTGATATGTTCCAAAACCATTTATTACAAGTCATGGCGATGATTGCGATGGAACCGCCTGCTATCATCAATGCGGACTCTATGCGTGATGAAGTGGCGAAAGTCTTACATTCTTTACACCCTTTAACACAAGAAGACTTAAAAAATAATTTAGTTTTAGCTCAATACACGGCAGGCAAAATTAACGGTCAAGAAGTAAAAGGTTATTTAGAAGAAAAAGGCGTACCTGCTGATTCTGCCACAGAAACCTTTATGGCTTTACGTTGCCAAATCGACAACTGGCGTTGGGCGGGCGTGCCTTTTTATGTGCGCACGGGAAAACGCTTACCGGCTCGCGTAACAGAAGTGGTTATTCATTTTAAAACTACGCCACACCCTGTTTTCAGCCAAAATGCGCCTGAAAATAAATTGATTATTCGCATTCAGCCTGATGAAGGAATTTCGATGCGCTTTGGTCTGAAAAAACCAGGTGCCGGCTTTGAAGCAAAAGAAGTTTCGATGGATTTTCGCTATGCCGATTTAGCGCAACCTAGCTTATTAACTTCTTACGATCGCTTACTTTTAGATGCTATTCGCGGTGATGCGACCTTATTTGCCCGTACGGATGCCGTACATGCTTGCTGGAAATATGTCCAACCGATTTTAGACTATAAAGCAAACCGCGGTCGTATTTACGAATACGAAGTGGATACTTGGGGGCCGAAAGAAGCCGATAAACTTATCGCAAAAACAGGGCGCGTATGGCGTAAACCTGTTGGTTGTATGAAGAAAAAAGTGTAAGGAACCTTAATGCAACATATTGAAATCTTCCCGACGGCACAATGTGCTGTCGAAAAAATTGCGAGCGATTTTCTCACTTACAGTTTAGAAAATCGCCCCGTGCATATTTCACTTTCTGGTGGCAGTACACCTAAATTACTGTTTCAAACCTTAGCCCAAATGCCGTGGAAAGAGAAAATTCAATGGCAAAATTTACATTTTTGGTGGGGTGATGAACGTATGGTCGCACCTTTGCACCCTGAAAGTAATTTTGGTGAAGTGCAAAAATTATTATTCGATCATATTGCGATCCCTTTAGAAAATATTCATCGCATTCAAGGCGAAGCTGAACCTAAACAGGAATTAGCGCGCTTTGAACAAGCACTTCGCACCGAAATTTCCGACTTAGCCTTTGATTGGATTATTCTTGGTATGGGCGATGATGGGCATACGGCTTCGCTTTTCCCTGGAAAAACGGACTACCAAGACAAACATCTTGCTTGCCTTGCCAAACATCCACAAACAGGCCAACTCCGTATTTCTAAAACCGCCTTTTTATTACGCAAAGCCAAACGCATAACCTTTTTAGTCACTGGCGAGAAAAAAGCGGATATTTTAGCAGAAATTCAACAAAATCAACCCGCAGTCCAACACTACCCTGTTGCTCATATTCAAGCTGAAAATGGTCACACAGAATGGTACCTCGATAAAGCTGCTGCAAAAAAATTAAAATAACCCTCTCGGCGCTCTCGCGCCGAAATTTGGTTTAAAGATTAAAAAAACACTTTCACAGGAGAAAAATATGACAACAGCAAAAGGTGATATTGGCGTTATCGGTTTGGCGGTAATGGGTCAAAACCTTATTTTAAATATGAATGACCACAATTTTACGGTGGTTGCCTATAACCGCACGACCAGTAAAGTGGACGATTTTTTAAATGGTGCAGGAAAAGGCACTAATATTATTGGCGCTTATTCTTTAGAAGATTTAGTGAACAAGCTCAAAGCCCCGCGTAAAATTATGTTAATGGTTCGCGCAGGCGAGGTCGTAGATGATTTTATTAACGCTTTGGTACCTCTTTTAGATAAGGGCGATATTATTATTGATGGCGGTAACTCGAACTATCCTGACACGAACCGCCGAGTGCAAGAACTGAGCGCAAAAGGCATTCGCTTTGTTGGTACGGGCGTTTCTGGTGGTGAAGAAGGCGCGCGTTTTGGGCCGTCTATTATGCCTGGTGGTAATCAAGAAGCATGGGAATATGTGAAACCTATTTTACAGGCGATTTCAGCGAAAACCGATAAAGGTGAACCTTGTTGCGATTGGGTTGGCAAAGAAGGCGCTGGGCATTTTGTAAAAATGGTGCATAACGGTATTGAATATGGCGATATGCAATTAATTTGTGAAGCATACCAATTCTTAAAAGAAGGCTTAGGCTTAAGCTATGCGCAAATGCAAGAGATTTTCAGCGAATGGAAAAACACCGAATTAGACAGTTATCTTATTGATATTACAACGGATATTCTTGGTCATAAGGACACCGATGGCCAACCTTTGGTGGAAAAAATTCTTGATACCGCAGGCCAAAAAGGAACGGGAAAATGGACCGGTATTAATGCCCTCGATTTCGGCGTGCCTTTAACGTTAATTACAGAATCTGTTTTTGCTCGCTGTGTTTCTGCTTTAAAAAATCAACGCACGGATATGGCGCAATTATTTGATAAAAAAGTTTTCGCCATAGACGGGGATAAAAAAGAATGGATTGAAGCATTACGCCAAGCTTTATTAGCCTCAAAAATTATTTCTTATGCGCAAGGCTTTATGCTTATTCGTGAAGCTTCTGAAACTTTCGGTTGGGATATTAACTATGGCGCTACCGCTCTTTTATGGCGTGAAGGTTGTATTATTCGTTCGGCGTTTTTAGGTAATATTCGTGATGCTTATGAAAATAACCCTGAGTTAATTTTCCTTGGTGCAGATCCTTACTTTAAAAACATTTTAGAAAATGCGATGGCTAACTGGCGCAAAGTGGTGGCTAAATCAATTGAAGTAGGAATTCCAATGCCATGTATGGCTTCTGCAATTACTTTCCTTGATGGCTACACCAGCGCACGTTTGCCTGCTAACTTACTGCAAGCGCAACGTGATTATTTCGGCGCGCATACTTACGAGCGTACGGATAAAGCGCGCGGTGAATTTTTCCATACAAACTGGACAGGTCGTGGCGGAGATACCGCATCAACCACTTATGATGTTTAATTAAAGGAACTTCGTTTTCTTTTAGTAAAAAGATCAAGGGGGAAAGCCTAGCTTTTCCCCTTTTTTATTTATCTTGCTTTTAAACAAAAAAAAAACCGCTGAAAATTCAGCGGTTTTAAATTTAATTCTTACTAACTTAAATTAGAAGAATACGCGTAAACCTGCGTAGTATCCGTTGTTACGTTTTTTATCATCAACTTTTTTAGTTGCGTATTCAACGTAAGTTTGAACGTTTTTAGCTACTTGGTAGTGAGAACCTAAAGTGATTGCTTTAGTTTTTTCATCTTCTTTTTTAGCGTGAGTATAAACTGCGTATACGTCAACTGGTTCAGCTACTTGGTAAGTAGTTGCTAAAGAGTAAGCTTTAACTTTTACATCTTTATCAAATGATGTTAATTTACCATCTGAATTGTGTTCGCCGTAACCTTTACCTTGAGAATAGTCTACTGCGAAACCAAAGTCAGCATAGTTAACACCTGCAGCTAAACCCCAAATTTTGTTTCTTTCAGTTTTGTTGATATTAGCGTAATCCATACGAGCTACAGAGTATAACGCATGTGCATTAACGCCTAAACCATCAAAGTCATTTTCATATTTTGCTAATAATTGGTAAGCATTTGCATTTTCTGCTTCATCATTTGCATCTGTTGCAAAAGTGTAAGAAGTTTCGAAACCAAAGCCTGCGAAGTTAGCGCTTTCAAATTTAACAACTTTCTTACCGTCAGTATCAAGACCAGTTGCATCATTAACAGAGTAACCTTGTTCTGTTGGATCTGCTAATTTGAAGTTATCGCCTGCTGTGGTGGTTTTACCGAATACTAATGTACCCACGCCATCTGCAGCTAAACCTGCGTATAAACGTTTAGTTTTGATACCGTTACCGAAATCAGCATCAGATGGACGAACTTCGATGTAACCTAATGCTTTTAAGCCTTCACCGATTTCTTGAGAGAATTTAACTTTTACACGTGAACCATCGTTTTGTAAATCAGCGCGGTGGTCTGTTAATTTGTTTAACATAACACGTACAGAACCGTTGATATCAACTTTAGTGCCGTCTTGATTATAAACAGTTGCTGCGTTTGCAGATGTTGCTGCTAATGCTGCAACAGATAAAGCTACGAGAGTTTTTTTCATAATTTCATTCCTTTGGGAAATTGTTTTTGAAATTTTCAAGGTTTTTCCAAACCTTATAATTTTGCCTTAAGGGGAAATATCGCCTTAAGAGCTGTCTTTTTCCTTGTTGTTCTAAAAAAGACCCGTTGATACTACAAAAAAAATAATCACTCCGCAATAGTAATAACTCGCAAAAAGCATTGATTTTGTTGGTTTTTTAAGCGAAATGATGTTTTTTTGCTAAAGTTGTGATCAAGATCACACTTTTTTTATCCTTTTTAGGGAACTTTTTCCTAATGGCTTTTTAATTATTTTTTCATTTTGAGCAAATTTTCCCCTTTATTTTTAAAAATTTTCTCTTTTGCTTACTCTTTAGGTTTAAAAACAAAAAAAAAACCGCTGAAAATTCAGCGGTTTTAAATTTAACTCTTACTAACTTAAATTAGAAGAATACGCGTAAACCTGCGTAGTATTTGTTATCACGTTTTTCTGCATCTTTAACTGGGCTTGTGTGTTTTACACTTGCGTATTCAACGTAAGTCATAACATTTTTAGCCACTTGGTAGTGAGAACCTAAAGTAATTGCTTTAACTTTATCCACAGCTACTTTAGTTGCGTTACCTACAACTTCACGTTCAGTGTTGTCAAAATTACCATGAGTATAAACAGCGTATACATCAACAGGTTCAGCTACTTGGTAAGTGGTTGCAAATGAGTAACCTTTTGCTTTTTGGTCACCTTGTTTTGCATGAGCGTAGTCAGCTGCAAAACCAAAACCTGCATAGCTAACACCGGCTGCTAAACCCCAAGTTTTATTTGCGTCTGCTGTATTATTTTTAGCATGAGAATATAATGCACGCGCATTCACGCCTAAGCCATCAAAGTCGTTATCATATTTTGCTAAGAATTGGTAAGCGTTTTTATTTTTTGTTTCTGAGCCAGTTGCTTCGTATTTATCTGATGTTTTATCAAATGCGTAAGATGTTTCAAAACCAAAGCCTGCGAAGTTAGCTGTTTCAAATTTAACAACTTTATCCCCTGCAGTTTTGTAATCTGTTGCATCTTTAATAGAGTAACCTTGTTCTGTTGGATCGGCTAATTTGAAGTGATCAGCGGCTGTTTTTGCTTTACCAAATACGATATTACCAATACCGTCAGCTGCTAAACCTGCGTATAGACGTTTGGTTGTGATACCGCCACCAAAATCATCATCAGATGGACGAACTTCGATGTAACCTAATGCTTTTAAGCCTTCACCGATTTCTTGAGAGAATTTAACTTTTACACGTGAACCATCGTTTTGTAAATCAGCGCGGTGGTCTGTTAATTTGTTTAACATAACACGTACAGAACCGTTGATATCAACTTTAGTGCCGTCTTGATTATAAACAGTTGCTGCGTTTGCAGATGTTGCTGCTAATGCTGCAACAGATAAAGCTACGAGAGTTTTTTTCATAATTTCATTCCTCTTGAGAAATTGTTTTTGAAATTTTCTAGGTCTTTTATAAACCTTATAAAGTTTCCTGCCACAAATGCATTTTTTTATGGCTTTTTGTTTCTTTATTGGTTTAAAAAATACGCGCTGATGGTACAAAAAAATTATGGCCTTCGCAACAAGATTTGCTGAAAAAACCCCTCGCTTTCGCTTTCTTTTTGAGCGATTTGTTGTTTTTTTACTAATCTTGTGATCAAGATCACAAATCTTTTAAAAACCTTTGGGAACTTTTTTCTTTAAAGGAAAATAGAAAAAAACAATTTATATACACTTTTTTATAACGAAATAAAAAACAGGCGCTTTTGACGCCTGTTTTTGCTTATTTTTCCGTAAGTCTTTATTTAATCACCAATTCTTTTTGTACTTTTTTGGCTTTTTCTAAAAAGGCTTTTTTCTCTTTTGCACTCATCGTGTAAGTTACGTTAGGTAATTTGACACTTAATGGGTTCCAAGGTTGGCCGTTAATACGAAATTCGTAATGTAAATGAGGCCCTGTCGAACGTCCTGAATTACCAGAAAAAGCAATTAATTGACCACGTTTCACTTTTTGTCCTACTTTCACATTAGAACGATGTAAATGCATGTAAATGGTTTGATATTTAGCACTATGTTTAATCACCACATAACGGCCTGCGCCACTTGGTTGATAACGCACATGCTCTACTACGCCATCGGCTGGGGCATAAACAGGCGTATTCATTGGTACGGCAAAATCCACGCCTTTATGTGGGCGGACTCGTCCTGTAATCGGATGACGGCGATGTAAATTAAAATGTGATGAAACTCTTGGGGTAAATTTTAATGGGTAACGATTAAAGCCTTTTCCTGTTGAGCCACCTTGAGCGTCATAAAAATTACCATTATCGGCTTTTATGGCGTAAATTTTCGTGCCTTTCGTTTGCAATAAAACGGCGTTTAATTTCGCTCGGGAGGTTGGTTTGCCATCGACAAACTCACGCAAAATATCTAAAGCAAATTTATCTCCTGGTTGTAAGGCTCGCATATCTGTTTGCCATTGCAATGCATCTTTCGCTTGATTAGCCACCGTGCTATTAATGCCTAAATCTGTAAAACTTTTATTTAATGAATGAGTAATTTTGCCTTGCAAAATTTGCGGTTGCCATTCACTTTCTTGCTTAATGACTTTAACTGTAAAAGTATTATCTGGCGTTCTTGTGTAAATACGTTCTTCTTGTTTGTTCACAATCCAATTCAAATACATGAGTTTGCCATCATTATTTAACGTCCAATAAATTTCTTGTCCTGGACGTAAATCATTATGAAATGATGGAAATTGTGAAGTTAATTGATGACCAACGTTATCTTCAAGGCCTGATTGATCTAAAATTTTAGAAAAGCTATCGCCTTTTTTTACCGTATATTCAAACTGTTCTGTAATATTGCGCGCTTGTTGTGTGGAATCTAATAAATCTTGAATGGCGCTTTTCGCATCTTCCGTTAAAGAACCTTCAATTTGCGCTAAATCTTCTGCGCTTAATTCATCGTTAGAGAAATCATCTTCGCTCGTTGTCGCATCGTGAGGCAATTTTTCGGTGCGAGTGTTATTTTCTGTGATGTTTAAACTTGGTGTTTCCCCACTTTCAAGACGAGGAACGGGATAAACGGCATTTTGCTTTGAAGATAAAGGCAAGTTTTTTTCTTGCACGATAGGTGAAAGTTGATTTTGTTCCGCTTGTAGCACGAAATGCTGACGCTCATTTGTGCTTTGAGATGTTGTTTTTGCTGTTGTTTTGAAATAGGTATTATAAATGGCAGTGCCTGCGACCAATGAAACAATCACCGCAACACTACTCCAAACAATACGCTGAGTTTTCTTATTATTTGAGGATGAACTCATGTTTTTAACCTGATTAATTACTTGAATTTTCGGGGAAAGAATTTGGCTTTCTGCCTTGCTAAAAGGGGGAAAATACGCTATTTTCTAGCTCCATTTTCTTTCATATTACAATTCGTCATGTCCAAACAAGCCACAATTCAACCTTTAATCGAACTTAAAAATATTGATGTGACATTTGCACAAAAAAAGGTGCTTCAAAATATCAATTTCCGCCTTTATCCGCAATCCATTATTACCATTGTTGGCCCCAATGGCGGTGGAAAATCTACTTTATTAAAAGTCCTTTTAAAACTTCTGCCACCAACAAAAGGCGAGGTTATTTACAGCAAAAATTTACGTATTGGTTATGTTCCGCAAAAAATTCATTTAGATCATACTTTACCTTTAACCGTTGCAGATTTTTTAGCTTTAAGTAAAGGGGCAAAAAAAAGCGCTATTAGCCAAGCGCTGACGTTGCTTTCTATCGAGCATTTAAAACATAACAGTTTGCATAAACTTTCAGGCGGTGAAATGCAACGCGTGTTAATTGCACGCGCCATTTTAACTAAGCCAAATTTATTGGTGCTTGATGAACCGACACAAGGCGTGGATATTAGCGGACAAGCGGAACTTTATCAACTAATAAATAAAATGCAACATCAATTAGAATGCGCAGTTTTAATGGTTTCTCATGATTTACATATCGTTATGGCCGATACCAATGAAGTGTTGTGTGTCAATCAACATATTTGTTGTGCCGGTTCGCCAGAAACCGTGTCTAATGACCCTAAATTTATTCACTTTTTTGGTGATCAGTTTGCAAAAAACATTGCCTTTTATTCCCATCATCATAATCACCGCCATAATATGCACGGCGATATTTGTTGCACAGAAAAAATGAGCCCTAAAAAATAGGAAAACTTATGCTTGAAATTTTATTACCCGCACTTTTAAGTGGGTTACTTCTTTCTTTAATTACCGCACCTTTAGGTGCTTTTGTTGTTTGGCGTAAAATGGCTTATTTTGGCGATACGCTCTCTCACTCGGCTATTTTTGGCGTCGCCCTTGGAATTTTCTTTAATATCAATCCTTATGTGGCCATTTTAATTTTAACCTTAAGCCTTGCTGTGATTATGGTGTGGTTAGAAAGTCATACGAATTTTTCTGTTGATACCTTACTTGGCATTATCGCCCATAGCTGTCTTTCTTTAGGGGTGGTGACGGTTGCTTTATTACATAATGTGCGCGTGGATTTAATGGCTTATTTATTTGGTGATTTGCTCGCGATGGATTTTAACGATGTGTATGTTGTTGCCTTGGGCGTTGCTTTGGTTTTAGGCGCGTTAGCCTATTTTTGGAAACCGATGCTTTCAATGACAGTAAGCCCTGAATTAGCACAAGTTGAAGGGGTGAATGTTGAACGTATGCGTTTCATTTTAATGTTACTTACCGCCCTTACCATTGCCTTAAGTATGAAATTTGTAGGCGCGTTAATCATTACTTCGCTTTTAATTATTCCCGCAGCTTGTGCGCGCCGATTTTCTCGCTCGCCTTGTCAAATGGTTCTTATCGCAATTGGCTTTAGTATGTTGGCCGTTATACTCGGTCTTACGCTTTCTGCGTTCTACGATACGCCTGCTGGCCCTTCCGTTGTACTTGGCGCGACAAGTTTATTCGTCTTGAGTTTTTTGAAAAAAGAAGTCCATTAAATTCAACCTTGTTACTTTCTTGCGCAAACAAGAAAGTAACAAAAATTTATTTTAAGACCCGATAATTTTGTTGCGCTTTCGTTACTTTCATTAAATAACGGCGCGCTTGTGTTGAAGGGTGTTGTTCTTCTAAGATGCGGTAAAATTGTGCGGGGTGAAGTTGATTGATTTTCTGCATCGCCACTTTAGGATTTTTATCAAACATACGCAATACCGCCCCGGCACCACTGTTATAAGACGCGATCATCGCATAGCGTTTTGACTCTAAATCTTGAATATCACTTAAATATTTATTTTTTAATATGGATAAATAATGGCTACCAATATCAATATTATTATCGGCGTTAAATAAATATTTTTTACTTGGCGCTCCAGCCCAGCCTCGTTGTTTGAAAACATCTCGCCCTGCGGTATTTCGCACAATTTGCATTAAACCTACGGCATTAGAATAACTCACCGCAAAAGGATTAAAACTCGATTCTGTTTCCATAATGCCTAAAATCAAACTTTCATCAATTTCATATCGGCGCGACGCTTTTCGCACTGCGGGTAAATAACGCTGTGCGCGCAATGCGACATGGTTGGCCACCATAGGAATTTCCACAAAATGCACGGTTCGTCCATTGGCTAATACTTTGGTTTGCAGTTTGTATTTAATTAAATATAAAGCAAACTGATTGGCACTGCGTTCTGTATCCACACGCTTACCTTGCTGGTTCATCACCAAATCTTTTAGCAAAGGTTTGTCGCTAATTGGCACATCGCCTGAGGCAAATAAATCAATACTTGAAGCATTCGCCCCCATCAATAAAGTATGCACGATAGCGCGTTGTAATTGTTGTGGGGTTCCTTGCGTACCGATGCTAATTAAACCTTCAGCAAAGTTAATATGCGTGCGAGTGTAATAATTATCGGTATATTTCACATAGTCTTGACGGCTTGCCACCAACAATTCATTGATGCCCCAAATCACATCAATATTATGAGAAAACTGCCCCGTTAAAATATCTAAGCCTTTGGTATCTTTTTCAAAATTTACTTTAGCTTTGTGGTTTGCTTGATTACTACAAGCAAATAACAACGGCACACAAAGGCAATAAATGACTTTTTTAAACATGCCTATTTGTCCACAACTGGCGTATAGCCTTCAATATGCACGTCTTTACCTTCAAACAAAAAATTCACCATTTCTTGTTCTAATAAGGCGCGATGTTCAGCGTTCATCATATTGAGTTTTTTTTCATTCACGAGCATGGTTTGTTTTTTTAACCATTCGTTCCAAGCTTGTTTGCTAATATTGGCAAAAATACGTTTGCCTAATTCGCCCGGATAAAGTTGAAAATCTAAGCCTTCGGCTTCTTGCTTTAAATAGATACAAAAAATGGTTCGTGCCATGTTTATTTCCTTGTTAATTGTGCTAATAAATTTTTTACCGGCGTAGCCAGACCTATCGACGGCAAAGTTTGCAAATCATACCAATAATCCTGCTCGCTTTGTAGAAAAGATTGCATGCTTGCGCTTTTTTCTGACACTTTCTGCCATGGAAAATCGCTTTTATCCTCGCTTGTTGGCAAAATTTCGGCGCGAATATAAATGGGCTGAATGTCTAAATGAAAGTGGCTGAAAGTATGGCGAAAACTTGGCCAAACTTGGTAGCAAGGAATATGACGTTGCGCTAAATAAGCCATTAAACATTCTTTATTTTCAAACTGCGGAAAACAATACAATCCGCCCCATAAACCTTGCGGTGGACGTTGTTGCAAACGCACTTTGCCCGCTTTTTCTTCAATTAAAAAATAACTTTCTTTTACAGGTCGTGTTTTTTTCGCTTTTTTCCCAGGGTAATTTTGCCAATCCTTTTGCCCTGAACAGTGTTTTTCTAAAGGACAGAGAGTGCATTTTGGCTTGGTGCGCGTACAAAGCATAGCGCCAATATCCATCATCGCTTGATTAAATTGTGCCATCTCATCTTTCGGCGCGACCTTTTGCGCTAACGCCCAAAGTTGATTTTCAACTTTCTTTTCCCCAGGCCAGCCTGACACGGAAAAACAACGAGCTAACACACGTTTTACATTGCCATCTAAAATAGGCAAAGGGGCGTTTAAACAAGAAGATAAAATCGCACAAGCCGTACTTCGCCCAATACCTGGCAATGCGAAAACTTGAGCGAACTCTTGCGGAAATTCGCCTTGATATTGCTGAGTAATGTGCAAAGCCGTTTGATGTAAATTGCGCGCTCTGGCGTAATAACCTAAGCCTGTCCAAAGGTGTAACACGTCATCTAATGGCGCATTCGCTAAAGTTTGAATATCAGGAAAACGTTGTATAAAACGCTGAAAATAAGGAATTACTGTGGCGACTTGGGTTTGTTGCAACATAATTTCTGAAAGCCACACGTGATAAAAACTTTTGTTTTCTTGCCAAGGTAGGTTTTTACGTCCGTAATGTGCAAACCAACTTAAAACAGCTTGAGCAAAAGGGGCGGTAGAATGAGATTGAGCTTGCATATTGGCCCTTAAATAAAAAGGCGCAGTCTAACAAAAAAGTGGTAAAAAGCAACTCTCGCGCCGAATTTTCGCCATAAAAAAAAAGCGAGAAGATTTTTCTCGCTTTAATTTTCAAACTGTTATTTTTTGTTTTTTTCCGGATGATACATCGCTTCAATTTGTTTTTTATAACGTTCTAAAATCACTTTACGTTTTAATTTTAAGGTTGGCGTAATTTCATTCATTTTCATGGTGAAAGCCTCTGGTAATAAAGTGAATTTTTTTACTTGCTCAAAACTTGGTAATTCTTTTTGCAATTTATGTAAACGTTTTTCAAATAAACGAATAATTTCCGCATGTTTAACTAAATCCATACGATTTTTGTATTCGATATTTAATTTTTTGGCATGTTCTTCCAATACTTCAAAACTTGGCACAATTAACGCGGAAACATATTTTTTGGCATCAGCAATAATGGCAATTTGATCAACGAATTTATCTTTGCCAATTTTGCCCTCTAAATATTGCGGTGCAATATATTTACCGGTAGAGGTTTTCATTAACTCTTTAATGCGTTCTGTAATATATAAATGCCCGTTTTCATCTAAACGTCCCGCATCGCCCGTTCTTAAAAAACCGTCTTCTGTAAAGGCTTCTTTTGTGGCTTCTGCATTGTTGTAATAGCCACGCATAACCATTCCGCCTTTCACTAAAATTTCATTATTTTCGCCAATTTTCACTTCACAATCTGGCATAAGTTGGCCGATAGAGTCCGCATTAAAATCCCCTTCTCGAATACAAGAAACGGTGGCGGTCGCTTCTGTTAAGCCATACCCTGCTTTCACATTTAAGCCCATGCTAAAGAAAAATGTGGCAATACTTGGCTCTAATTTTGCGCCCCCACAAGGCAACATACGCATATTTCCACCGGTAATGCTTCGTAATTTACTCAAAACTAATTTATCCGCTAAGGCAAATTGTTTGCGTAGGAAATAAGAAACTTTTTTGCCACGGCTGGCACGTTGGTAATAAGCATGGCCAATGGCTAAAGCCCAGTAGAAAACCACTCGGCGTAAAAGCGGGGCTTTATGTACATTATCCATAATGGCGCTATAAACTTTTTCATAAAAACGCGGAACTGCACACATCAATGTCGGTTTAACTTCCGTTAAAGCTTCGCGTACTTTGTGGGGATCTTCCAAGAAGCAATTGACTGCGCCACGATGTAAAACAAAAGCCACCCAAGCACGTTCATAAACATGAGAAAGGGGTAAAAATGATAAGGATACATCGCGTTCATCAATCGTTTGTAAAGCCATATCATGGACTTTTAATTGATGGCCTAAGTTGGCGTAATCTAACATCACGCCTTTTGGATTTCCTGTGGTGCCTGAGGTGTAAATCAGCGTAAACAAATCATCCATACGTTTTTCGGCTAAACATTGTTCTAATTGTTGTTGCATGTTTGGATAACCTTCTGCAACAAAATCTTCCCAACTTTCCCCTAAAGGATGATCGCGTAAATCTAAGGACTTCATCGCCACAATTTTTTCTAAACTTGGACAAGTTTTGGCGGATTTAAGAGCTTCATCATATTGATGTTGATTGCCTACAAATAAAATTTTTATTTGTGCATCGTTAATAATATAAGCGGTTTGTTCTGCGGTATTCGTCCCATAAATTGGCACGGTAACGGCTCGAATTTGTAAAGTGGCGTAATCTGTTACCGTCCAACGTGGCATATTATTTGCAAAAATCCCCACTTTTTCTTGCACCCCCACGCCATGAGCTAATAATGCGCGTGAAAGATGATCAATTTTTTGTAAAAAATCTTGCCAAGAAATATCTTGCCATTTCCCTGCGACTTGATGTCTTAAAGCAGGTTTTTGCGCTAATTTTTCGGCCTGCGAACGAATGCGTTCAATTAAATGATAAGTTAAGTTTTGCATATCTCTCTCTGTTATTTGAGCTAACAACTGTGCGCTAATATAAAACAGAAACGAAAAAAAGGCGAATAAAAAATGCATTTTTCCCATTAAAAAAGGCCACTCGCGCCGAATTTTTAGCTCATTTTTAGAAATTGAGCAATAAAAAAGGCTAAACCTAAGTTTAGCCTTTTGCTTTGATAAAACGATCAAAAAATTATTTTTTACCAAGACGTTCTTTGATACGTGCAGATTTACCTGAACGTTCACGTAAGTAGTAAAGTTTCGCTTGACGAACCGCACCTTTACGTTTCACGGTGATGCTGTCAATTACTGGTGAATGAGTTTGGAATACACGTTCAACGCCAACACCGTTAGATGTTTTGCGAAGAGTGAATGCGCTGTGCAAGCCACGGTTACGAATTGCAATAACCACGCCTTCGAATGCTTGTAAACGACGTTTACTTCCTTCAACAACCCATACTTTAACTTCTAAAGTGTCACCAGGACGGAAGCTTGGTACGTCTTGTTTTAATTGTTCTTGTTCAATATTTTTAATGATGTTACTCATAGTTTTTAAACCTTTTTTCCTAGGATTAACTGATTAATCAACTCGCGCTTTGTTTCACTTCTTGCTTCACTTGCGCAAGCAATTTTCTTTGTTCGTCAGTCAGAGCTAGGCTTTCTAATAGCTCAGGGCGACGTTCCCACGTTCGTTTTAGCGACTGTTTTAAGCGCCATTTACGAATTTCTTCGTGGTTACCCGACATTAAAACCGGTGGTACGGGTTTATTTTCAAGGATTTCAGGACGCGTATAATGCGGGCAGTCGAGCAAACCTTGTGCGAAAGAATCCTCTTGCGCTGATGCTTGTTTGCCCAGTACGCCAGGGATAAATCGTGCCACGCTGTCAATTAACACCATCGCCGGTAATTCACCGCCTGTTAGTACATAATCGCCAATCGACCACTCCTCGTCGATTTCCGCTTCGATTAAGCGTTCGTCAATGCCTTCATAACGTCCGCAAACCAAAATTAAATTTTGATTTTTGGCCAAGGCTTCAACGCCTGCTTGATCAAGTTTTCGTCCTTGTGGGGAAAGATAAATCACTTTCACGCCATTTTTTGCTGAATCAGCGGGTACTGCCTCTTTAGCGGATTTAATCGCATCACGCAAAGGTTGCACCATCATTAACATTCCCGGACCTCCGCCATAAGGGCGGTCATCAACGGTTTTATGTTTATCAAAGGTAAAATCGCGCGGATTCCAACATTGAATATTCAGCAAATCGTGCTTAATTGCACGACCCGTTACCCCAAATTCTGAAACAGCTTTAAACATTTCAGGGAAAAGACTAATAACCCCAATCCACATAAAAATTCCTTGTGTTTAATGTTCGACCCAAAGCCGTTCAGTTTGCCTGAGTTTAGAAACCAGCGTCCCAATCCACTTCAATAGTCTTAGTGGTGAGATCGACTCTTTTAACTACTTGTTCAAACAAAAACGGAATTAACCGTTCTTGTTTTCCGAAAGCATCTTTTATATTGGCTTTAACCACCAACACATCATTAGAGCCCGTTTCCATTAATTCGGATACTTTCCCTAAATTGTAACCTTGTAAATTCATAACTTGGCAACCGATTAAATCGTGCCAATAAAAATCGCCGTCTTCTAACTCTGGAAAAACAGATAAATCCACGCCGATTTCTGCGTTTGTTAAGGTTTGTGCCATTTCACGATCATCTACGCCTTTTAATTTCGCGATAAATTCGTGGTTGTGGTGTTTAAAGCTTTCTAATTCAACTTGTTGCCATGTGCCTTTAATTTTTAAAAACCATGGTTGATAGTCAAAAATGCTTTCTGCTTGTTCTGTGGATGAATAAACACGAAGCCAGCCACGGATACCATAAGTTGAACCAAGTTTACCTACGACTTCAATTTGTTGCTGTTCCATTTTATTCACCTATTCTGTAATTAAGCGGCTTTACGCGCTTCTTTTACTAAGTTTGCAACACGATCAGAAAGTGATGCACCTTTTTCTAGCCATGCGTCAACGCGTTCTAAGTTTAAACGTAAACGTTCTGCTTGACCTTGAGCTAATGGGTTAAAAAAGCCAACACGTTCAATGAAACGGCCATCACGTGGGCAACGGCTGTCAGCTACAACGATTTGATAAAATGGGCGTTTTTTAGAACCGCCACGAGATAAACGAATGGTTACCATAACCTTCCTCTAATAATTAAAACTAAAAGAAAACCCACATCGAAGGAGTGGGATTGCTTACTTTTTTCTCTGTATATATAGACAAAAAGCGAACGAATTATACAGAAAATCCTAACTTTTGCAAGATAATTGTGCGTTATTTCCCAAGCTCGCACCGAAATTTTGCCTTTTTATTCTGCTTTTTCTTGTGTTTTAGTGCCAAAAGCGTATTATAGCCGTCCATACGTTTACACATCTAAATAAAAAGGGAAATCCCATTTATGTCAACTTATTTATTTACTTCTGAATCGGTATCAGAAGGCCATCCTGATAAAATCGCTGACCAAATTTCTGATGCGGTTTTAGATGAAATTTTAAAACAAGACCCTAAAGCACGCGTTGCTTGCGAAACCTATGTAAAAACAGGTATGGCGCTTGTAGGTGGTGAAATTACGACCTCAGCTTGGGTAGATATTGAAAACTTAACACGCGAAGTGATTTGCGATATCGGTTATAACAGTTCTGATATGGGCTTTGATGGCCACTCTTGCGCAGTATTAAATGCTATCGGTAAACAATCTTCCGATATTAACCAAGGTGTTGACCGTGAAACCCCATTAGAACAAGGTGCTGGCGACCAAGGAATTATGTTTGGTTATGCGACAAACGAAACCGATGTATTTATGCCTGCGGCCATTACTTACGCACACCGTTTAATGGAACGTCAAGCAGAAGTACGTAAAAACGGCACTTTAGATTGGTTACGTCCTGATGCGAAAAGCCAAGTCACATTAAAATATGAAAACGGTAAAGCTGTTGGAATTGATGCGGTGGTTCTTTCTACTCAACACGCTGCGCACATCGAACAAAAAGCATTACACGAAGCGGTGATGGATGAAATCATCAAACCTGTTTTACCAAGCGAGTTAATTTCTAAAGATACGAAATTCTTCATTAACCCAACAGGTCGTTTCGTTATCGGTGGGCCTATGGGAGATTGTGGTTTAACGGGTCGTAAAATTATCGTTGATACCTACGGCGGTGCTGCTCGTCACGGTGGCGGTGCATTCTCAGGTAAAGATCCATCAAAAGTTGACCGCTCTGCCGCTTATGCTGCACGTTATGTTGCGAAAAATATCGTTGCTGCAGGTTTAGCCGATCGTTGTGAAATTCAACTTTCTTACGCCATTGGTGTTGCTGAACCAACCTCTATCATGGTAGAAACCTTCGGTACTGCAAAAGTAGACGAAAGTTTATTAGTCAGTTTAGTGCGTGAACATTTTGATTTACGCCCTTACGGTTTAATTAAAATGTTAGATTTAATTCAACCAATTTATCGTGAAACCGCAGCTTATGGCCATTTCGGTCGCGAACAATTCCCTTGGGAAAAAATTGACCGCGCAGAAGAATTACGTTTCGCTGCTGGTTTAAAATAATCTTTTTTTCGTTGTTAAGGCTCGTTTTTACGAGCCTTTTTTTTCAGACTTTTAGCCTAATTTTTTATGTTGCAAGCAAAAATAACTGACGATAAGCTTTTACAAGCACAAATTCAAAAACGCATTGAAGATTGTGTCACCTTGGCTGAAAAAGCCTTTCAGCGTACCTTTAAGCCACCTCGTTTTAATTTTCGCTTACGAGGCGTGAAAGCGGGCGTGGCTTATTTGATGCAAAATGAAATTCGTCTTAATCCAATTTTATGCCAAGAAAATCCCACTGAATTTTTACAACAAATTGTGCCTCACGAAGTGGCGCATTTAATTGCTTTTCAACAGTTTGGCCAAGTTAAACCGCACGGTAAAGAATGGCAATTTATTATGCAAAGTCTTTTTCATTGCCCCGCGCAAGTTCGTCATCGCTTAAACACGGCAAATGTGCAAGGCAAAACTTATGCCTATCGTTGTGCTTGTCAAACTCATCAACTGTCGGTTTTTCGTCAAAAGCGGATTTTAAAAGGCGCACGCTATTTTTGTCGTCGTTGTGGCGAATCTTTAACGCCCGCTTAAATCTTTTTTTTCGGCGCGAGTCGAATTTTTTACTCTAAGAAAGATAAAAAAAAGCCCGCAAATGCGGGCTTTAAATTTTTAACTTTTTTATGCGAAATGACGTACTTCACCATCACCTGCTACATTTTCTACGCAACGAGCGCATAATGTTGGGTGAGCTTGGTTTTCGCCAACGGTCGCAGAATAATGCCAACAACGCGGGCATTTTTCACTTGCAGAATGAACCACTTTCACGGCTAAGCCTGGAAGTTCGCCTTCGGCAACATCTGCTTGCGCTAATGGTTTCACTTCTGCTTTAGAGGTAATTAAAACGAAGCGTAATTCATCACTAAGTTGATTTAATAAGGCCATCATTTCATCGTTTACATATAAAGTCACCTCTGCTTCTAAAGCCCCACCGATAATTTTATCGTTACGCGCTTGTTCTAACACACGGTTGACTTCATTACGAATTTTTTGAATTTCTTGCCAGTAAGCGTCATTCATTTTTTCGTTGTCATTTAATGCAAATAAGCCTTCGTAAAATTCTTCTGTAAAGACAAATTCCGCACGTTTACCTGGTAAAGCTGACCAAATTTCATCTGCGGTGAAAGAAAGAATTGGCGCAATCCAACGTACTAAACCTTCAGCAATGTGCCATAAAGCGGTTTGTGCGCTACGGCGAGCAAGGCTGTCTGCTTTCGTTGTATATTGACGATCTTTAATGATATCTAAATAGAAAGAACCCATTTCCACAGAACAGAATTTCATTAAACGTTGTACTACGGCGTGGAATTGATAGTTTTCGTAATCCGCTTGAATTTCTTCTTGCGCACGGAAAGCACAATCAACAGCCCAACGATCTAATGGTAACATTTCTTCTGCGCTGACTTTATCCACTTCAGGATTAAAGCCGTTTAAGTTCGCTAATAAGAAACGCGCAGTATTACGAATACGGCGATAGCTGTCTGCTGCGCGTTTTAAGATTTCATCAGAAACGGTCATTTCACCTGTATAATCGGTAGACGCAACCCAAAGACGTAGAATATCAGCGCCGAATTTATCCATCACTTCTTGTGGTGTGACGATATTACCGATGGATTTCGACATTTTACGGCCTTTACCATCTACGGTGAAGCCATGGGTTAATACTTGTTTATATGGTGCTTTATGATCGGTTGCCGTAGAAAGCATTAATGAAGACATAAACCAACCACGATGTTGATCCGAACCTTCTAAATAAAGATCAATTTCTGCGCCATTAAATTCTGGGCGATTTTGCACAACGGAATAATAGGTAGAACCCGAGTCAAACCAAACATCTAAAGTATCGCGTACTTTCATGTATTTATCGGCATCTTCACCTAAAAGTGCTTTTTCATCTAAATCCCACCAAGCTTGAATACCCTCTTTTTCTACACGTTTTGCCACTTCTTCAATCAGCTCAACGGTACGCGGATGTAATTCTTCGGTTTCTTTATTGATGAATAATGCCACAGGCACGCCCCAAGTACGTTGACGAGAAATACACCAGTCTGGGCGGTTTTCCACCATTTTTTCAATACGCGCTTGACCCCATTCTGGAATCCAACGTACTGATTTAATTTCACCTAATGCTTTTTCGCGTAATCCTTGTTTTTCCATACCGATAAACCATTGTGGTGTTGCACGGAAAATAATCGGGGTTTTATGACGCCAGCAATGTGGATAGCTGTGACGAATATTCGCAACTTTTAATAATGCGCCTACTTCTTTTAATTTTTCAATGACCACAGGGTTCGCTTCAAAAACTTTTAAGCCTGCAAAAAATTCAGCTTTTTCGCTAAATAAACCGTCATTATTGATTAAACCAACCATGCTTACGCCGTTTTGTTGGCAAACATTAAAGTCTTCTAAACCGTGGTCTGGTGCTGCGTGTACTAAACCTGTACCGCCGTCTGTTGTAACGTGGTCACCTAAAATAAAAGGTACGTTATAAGCATAGAATGGATGTTTAAATTCTAAACCATTTAAGTCTTTACCTTTAGCTTGACCTAAAACTTCAAGTTCGCCTAACTCTAATTCTTTTTGGTTGGCTTCAACTAAATCGCTGGCAAAAATAAAGGTACGATCGCCTGCTTTAACTAATTGATAATCTAAATCTTCATGCAATGTAATTGCACGGTTAGAAGGAATAGTCCAAGGGGTTGTAGTCCAGATAACCGCTTCAACGTTATCCACATTCGCGCCGAATTTTTCGCTCACTTTTTGTGAATCGACCGCTTTGAATGCAACGTAGATAGATGGCGATGTTTTATCTTCATATTCTACTTCCGCTTCCGCTAAAGATGAGGCGCAATCTAAACACCAATGAACGGGTTTGTAACCTTTGTATAAGTGACCGTTACTCACCACTTTACCAAAAGCACGAATAATATTTGCTTCTGTATCAAAATCCATTGTTAAGTACGGATTTTCCCAATCCGCTAAAACGCCTAAGCGGATAAAATCTTTACGTTGTGCGTCCACTTGGCTTTGCGCGTATTTACGACATTCTTGACGAAATTCTGCCGCGCTCACTTTTTGATTAGGTTTACCTACAATCCCTTCTACTTTTAATTCAATAGGTAGACCGTGACAGTCCCAACCTGGAATATATGGGCAGTCGTAACCTAATGCTGTTTTTGATTTAAGAATAATGTCTTTTAAAATTTTATTAACAGAGTGACCAATATGGATTGCACCGTTGGCATAAGGAGGGCCATCATGCAAAATAAAAGATTTTTTGCCTTTGGCAGATTGACGAATTTTTTGGTAGAGATTTTTTTCATACCAGTTTTCTAACATTTTTGGTTCACGTTTCACCAAATTCCCACGCATTGGAAAATCTGTTTCTGGCAGATTTAGCGTGTCTTTATAATCAGTTGTTTGCTCTGTCATTGGTTAATTCCATTTAGTTTTACTTTTTACAAAGTGTTGTGTTAATAAAATTGTGTGTTAATAAAAATTAAAAAAAAAAGCTTTTTTGCATTATAAGCACAAAAAAACCGAGATGAAAAGACAATAAAAGCAATTATTGGCAAAAAAACAAACTCGCAGTGAATTTTTATCGCGCTTTTCAGCGCGAGTTTGTTTTTATGCCGTCTTAAGCATAGTCACGCGCGCCGAAAATTGCGCTTCCAATGCGTACCATGGTCGAGCCTTGATCTATCGCCGTTTGCATATCATCACTCATACCCATAGAAAGCGTGTCGATGGGCGCTTGGGGAAAGGCTTTTTGTAACGCGATAAAAAGTTCATGCATTTGCTTAAAGGCTTCTTGCTGTTCAAGCACGTTATCTGTCGCTTTGGGAATGGCCATTAATCCGCGTAATTTTAAGCGTGGTTGGCGCAAAATAAATTCCGCCAAAGGCCATACATCACTCGCGCGAATGCCTGACTTACTTTCTTCATCGCTAATATTGATTTGAATCAGCACATTTAATGGGGCTTGATATGGATGACGCTGATCGTTTAAGCGTTGGGCAATTTTCTCTCGCGATACGGTTTGACACCAATCAAAATATTCCGCAACTAACTTGGTTTTATTCGATTGCAAAGGGCCAATAAAATGCCACTCTAATTCAATGCCTTGCTCTTGGCAAAAAGTGATTTTTTCCACGCCCTCTTGCACATAATTTTCCCCAAAAGCGCATTGTCCTGCTTTGTGAGCTTGTAAAATCGCCTCTATGGGTTTGGTTTTGCTTACCGCCAATAATTGCACCTTGCGTGCTTTTGCGTATTGGCGAATAAGTCCATTAATTTTTGCTAAATTTTCTGCAATACTCATGCCTATTCCTAGATGATTTTTCTGCGATTATTTGCTCGCATTGTCCATAAGCCCACTTTCTTCTAAGGCTTTTTGCACTTTTTCTTGTGCTGGTTGCGTTAATTCGGTTAAAGGCAAACGTAAAGTGCCATTAGGAATTAAGCCTAATTTTTTAGCCGCCCATTTCACCGGAATGGGATTACTTTCCACAAATAAAGCGCGATGAAGCGGTTTTAATTGTTCGTTAATTTTTTCGGCGCGAGTGAAGTCTTTTTGCAAAGCATATTCGTATAATTGCGCCATTTCTTTTGCGGCAATGTTATTGGTAACAGAAATCACCCCTTTGGCGCCTTGGCGTACGCTTTCAAGGCCAAGAGCATCTTCACCGCTTAAAATAATAAAATTTTCATCGGTTAAAGCTAAAATTTTAGCCACGCGTTCAATATCGCCCGTAGCTTCTTTAATGGCGACGATATTTTCAATTTTAGCTAAGCGTGCAACGGTTTCTGGTAATAAATCCGCCCCCGTGCGTCCTGGTACATTGTATAAAATTTGCGGTAATGCCGTACTTTCAGCAATGGCTTTAAAATGTTGATACAAGCCTTCTTGGGTGGGTTTGTTGTAATATGGCACAACGCTTAAACAGCCTGCGACACC
Organism: Actinobacillus sp.; assembly: GCA_020026115.1. Lineage (GTDB taxonomy): Bacteria > Pseudomonadota > Gammaproteobacteria > Enterobacterales > Pasteurellaceae > Actinobacillus_C. Next base: position 35,545 of record JAHHQY010000008.1, read on the forward strand.
TAATTTTTCAACGAGTTGTGTTTTGCGAATGGCGTCTTTGGTGCAGTTACAGCCTGTGCCGGCAATAATTGGAATGCGCCCTGCGCTAAATTCCACGACTTTTTGAATAAATTGCGTATATTCTTCGGCGTCTAAGGTTGGTGCTTCGCCTGTTGTGCCTAGCGCAATAATCCCGTGAGTTCCTGCTTTCACATGGTATTCCACTAAATTTTTTAAGGCTTGGAAATCTAATTGTCCTTCGCTGTCCATTGGGGTAATTAAGGCGGTTAAACTGCCATGAAATAAAGGAAGTGTGTTTGTCATAATGGCTCCCGTATTAAGTGAGAAATTTTTCGCCCGTTAGGATCGACAAAAAAGTCTTGTTTTGCAAGTTATTTTCTGTGAATTTTTTGCTCGCGCCGAAATTTTGCCATAAAAAAAGGTCGCACTTGGCGACCTTTGGCTTAAGTAAAAAATATTTAAAGAATTTCTAATAATTCAACTTCAAATTCTAATGGACTATTTGGTGGAATTGCAGCACCAGCGCCACGTTCACCGTAAGCTAATTCCGCAGGAATCACTAAACGCCATTTAGAACCAACTGGCATCATTGTTAATGCTTCAATCCAACCTTGGATAACGCCTTGAACTGGGAATTCCGCTGGTTCACCACGTTGTACTGAGCTATCAAATACTTGGCCATTTGGTAATTTACCTGTGTAATGAACGCGTACTTTATCTTCTTTCGCTGGAACTTTACCTTCGCCTGCCGTTAAGATTTCATATTGTAAACCGCTTTCTGTTACGTTTACGCCGTCTTTTTGTGCATTTGTTGCTAAGAAAACTTCGCCCGCGGCTTTCATTTCTTCTAATTTTGCTTTAATCACTTCCGTTGCTTTTTGTTGTAATTCTTGAAGGGCATTTTGCACATCCATTAATTCAAGAGCAGGTTGTTGTTGATTTAAAACATCGTAAATCCCTTTAGCGACAGCTTCAGCGGTTACGTCTAATTGGCTTTCTAATAATTGTTGACCAATTTGTAAACCAATACCGTAGCTACCTTTAGCGGAAACGCTGTCTAATTTTACATCTGCAAAAATATTGCTCATTGTATTTTCCTCTGTTGGGGTTAAAAATTCTTTATTTTTGAATGCGAGCAAATAACTCGCCCATTTTTACGGCTACATCCACTTTTAAATGTTCAGCTAATGCCACGCTACCTTGTGGGAATAAGTTAATCACCGTAGAGCCTAATTGGAAGGCACCCATTTCTTGACCTTTTTTCAAGGTAATGGCTTCTTTTTCGTCATAATACCAATGAATAACTTGTTTATGACGTGGTGGATTGATTACGCCAGCCCATACGGTTCGCATGCTGGCTGTAATGGTCGCACCTACAAGAATTTGCACCATTTGTCCAAAAGCTGTATCAAAAACGCAAATCACACGTTCATTACGCGCAAATAAATTAGGTACATGTTGCGCTAAAAATGGATTCACCGAAAAAAGTTCACCAGGTACATAAATCATTTCACGCAATGTGGCATCACAAGGCATATGTACGCGGTGGTAATCTGTCGGAGAAAGGTATGTTGTGGCAAAAATTCCGTTTTCAAATGTTTTTGCCAATTTTTTCTCGCCCGCTAATAAATCTTCTAAGGAAAAATAATGCCCTTTCGCTTGAATGAGTAAATTTTCTTCAATGTTACCGCATTCACTAATGCGTCCATCGGCAGGCAAGCAAAGATTTTCTTCCCCTTCCACTAATGGGCGTGCATCTTTTTTCAATTCGCGCGTAAAAAATTGATTAAAACTTGAATAAGCAGAAAAATTTTCTGCCGCCGCTTCTTGCATATTGATTCGATATTTTTTGGCAAAAAGACGAATCACAAAATGTGTTACGCTTCCCCATTCTTTTTGCGCAAACCAACCCGCAAGGCGCGTCATATAAATTTGTGGCATCACATATTGAAACGCCACTTTTAAACGTTGCCAATAACTTGGGCGTGTAATCTTTTCTGACATAAAATCAATCCTTTTTTTAATTAACGTTTGCGACCAAAACCTGGTAAGCCCATGCCACCAAGTGCGCCCATACCGCCACCCATCATGCCTTGCATGCTTCGCATCATTTTCGCCATACCGCCTTTGCGCATTTTTTTCATCATTTTTTGCATTTCAGTAAATTGTTTTAATAATTTATTGACGTCTTGTACGCTTGTACCTGAGCCTTCTGCAATACGACGACGGCGTGAACCTTTAATAATGCTAGGGAAAGCGCGCTCTTTTAAAGTCATAGAGTTAATCATCGCTTCCATTTTGTTGAACATTTTATCATCTACTTGATTTTTCACATGTTCTGGTAATTTATTTGCCCCTGGCAATTTGTCCAACATTTTGGTCATTCCGCCCATTTTTTTCATTTCAATTAACTGCTGACGGAAATCCTCTAAGGTAAAATCATCACCTTGCTTGAATTTTTTCGCTAATTTTTCAGCTTTTTCTTGATCCACATTACGTTGCAGATCTTCAATTAAGCTCATCACATCGCCCATGCCTAAAATGCGCATTGCAATGCGATCAGGATAAAACGGTTCTAAAGCGTCCGTTTTTTCACCTACCCCTAAGAATTTAATCGGTTTTCCGGTAATTTGACGAATAGAAAGTGCCGCACCACCGCGCGCATCCCCGTCTACTTTCGTTAAAATCACCCCAGTTAATGGCAGAGCTTCATTAAAGGCTTTGGCTGTATTGGCCGCATCTTGCCCAGTCATCGCATCTACGGTAAATAAGGTTTCAATAGGATTTAAGGCGCGATGAATATCTTGAATTTCTTGCATCATTTCGCCATCAACATGCAAGCGACCTGCGGTATCCACAATTAACACATCGTAGAATTTTAATTTCGCTTCGCTTAAAGCCTTATGCGCAATATCTACGGGATTTTGTGTTGTTTCTGTTGCATAAAAATCCACGCCCACTTCATTTGCTAAGGTTTCTAATTGTTTAATCGCAGCGGGACGATAAACGTCAGCGGATACCACCAACACTTTTTTCTTTTGACGTTCTCGTAAGAATTTTGCCAATTTCGCTACGCTTGTGGTTTTACCTGCCCCTTGCAAACCGGCCATTAAAATCACCGCTGGCGGTTGGCAAGCTAAATTTAAACTTTCGTTCGCATCGCCCATCGCAATTTCTAATTGGCGTTGAACGATTTTCAAAAATTCTTGCCCTGGCGTTAAACTTTTATTAACTTTTTCACCGACGGCTTCATCTTTTACTTTTTTAATAAATTCACGCACTACCGGCAAAGCAACGTCCGCTTCTAAAAGTGCCATACGCACTTCACGCAATGTATCTTTAATATTTTCTTCTGTTAAGCGTCCTTTCCCAGTAATATTTTTTAAGGTTTGGGAAAGACGATCAGATAAATTTTCAAACATATTGTTTCCTATTTTCCAATTTCAATTAGGCAAAAATTGTCGCCAATTATACTGAAGTTTGTGTTTTTTTCATTACTTTTCTTTATAAACAAACCGCCACTCGCACCGAATTTTTGTCTTATTTTTCGGTGCGAGTGGGTTTTCCTTGAATTAAAAACGTCCACGCTGTTCTAAAATCACATTGCAGGTTTTTTGTTTGTTTTCTTTGCCTGAGCCTTTTTCATCACAAAGCAGAGAAAGATAAATTAAATCCAACACAAATAATTGCGCCACTTTAATACTTAACGCATCCGTTTGCATTTCCCCTTGCAAAGGGGCGGTGATTAAGGTTTCATCGCAAAGTAAGCTCATTGGCGAGCGTTGATTATGCGTTAAGGCTACCGTTTGTGCGCCATTTCGTTTCGCTATGCGTAAGGCTTCTAAAGTTTCGGCTGAATAACCGGAATGACTTATTCCAATAACTACGTCTTTTGCATTCATTAAAGCGGATTGCATATACATAAAATGGCTATTATCCAACGCCTCGACCGCTAATCCTAAGCGCATAAATTTATATTTTGCTTCCCATGCCGTGATGCCCGAAGCCCCCACACCCAAAAAGAACAGGCGTTTGGCTTCTCGCACTTTTTTAATAACGCGCTCTAAGGCTTGGTAATCGATTGATTTTTTGCTTTCTTCTACCCCTTTCTGAATGGCGCAAGAAACCTTTTCCGCAATGCTTTCAAGATCATCTTGAGCTTGAATATCGCAGGTTAAAACAGGTTGAGATTGTTGACGTTTGGTGGCTAATTCAACATTTAATTGCAGTTTAAAATCACTAAAGCCCGCAAACCCCAAAGTGCGACAAAAACGAATAAAGGTCGCCTCACCTACGCTAAATTCTTTCGCAATTTCCGCCAAAGAATATTGGCTAAAAACCGTCGGCGAGGTTAATAAAATATTTGCAATGCGCTTTTCCGTTTTCGTTAAGTTTTCATATAACTGACCGACTTTGTCGAGAATATTGGCTTTCTTTATTGGCTCATTACTCACTTTTTATGCTTCCCCTTGCAATAAACTTGCAGGAATTTTAACGACTAATTTTTTCTCATTTTTCGGCGCGAGTGCATTTTGGCTGTAATCGCAACAAGGTTTATGCGCTTCAAAAGGAAAGAACACGGCAAACATATTTTCTTTTAAATGCACAATATTTTTCACTTCAATATTATCGCGAAATTGGCAGTCTATTTTTTCGTCATAAGGCGTATATTGCGTCAAATCTTCCATAGTTGCACTGCATTCAATCCATTCTTCACCTTGAATAACTAATTGAATATCAATATATTTTTGGTGCATTTCCGCTTTTTTACTTTCTGCTGGAACAATTTTTTCTGCCATCACATTCATAAAAATATCTGGATGAATTTCTGTTAATTCATGTCGCCCTAAAGGCATTGCAAGTAAATCTTGTTTTTTTAAATAAATGCAAACTTTTGCTAATAAGGCAGGTAGATTTTGCGCAAAATCTGCGCGTGTTAAATCACTAATAATCATGGTTTCTTCCTTCTTTTTTGAATGTTGAATATCGAGCTTTTCTTTCTTCGCTAAAATGTCAATTTTACGGCATCGCATTTTTCGGCGCATTAGCCTACGTAGTTTAGGCGAAAACTCAAGAAAAAAAACGGAAAAGTTGAAGATGGCTCACAAATATTGAGGCCTTGAGCAGAGAAAAGAGGATTTTTAGATATAAAAAAATCCCGTTAAAAAACGAGATTTAAAAATTTGGTGGAGGTAAACGGGATCGAACCGATGACCTCTTGCATGCCATGCAAGCGCTCTCCCAACTGAGCTATACCCCCAAAAGTATGGGCGAGATAATAATTCTCGCCCTAGTTTTTGTCAACGTCTTTATTTATAAAAGCACTTTAAATGATTTAATTTTGTGCAACTTTTGCTTCAATAAAATCAATTGCTTGTTGGATGCGAGCAAGAACGCGTTCACGTCCAATGGCTTCTAATGTAACATCCATTGATGGCGATTGGCCTGCGCCAGTTACCGCGACACGCAATGGCATACCCACTTTACCCATACCAACATCAAGCTCTGTTGCGGTATCTTGAATTGCTTGGTGCGTACTTTCTTTTGTCCAGTTTTCCGCTGAAATGTCCGCTAATTTTGCTTTCACCGCTTTTAATGGTTCAAGAGCGCCGGCTTTAAGATGTTTTTTCGCTGAAGCTTCATCGAATTCAGTAAAATCTTCAAAGAAATAACGGCTTTTTTCTGCCATTTCTTTTAAGGTTTTTGCGCGTTCGCCAAGCATACTAATAATGCTTTCTAATTGCGGGCCATTGCTTGTATCCACGCCAAGTTGTGCATATTGCCAAGCTAAATCTTTTGCTACACGTTCTTTTGGTAAATGGCAAATATAATGTTGATTTAACCATTGTAATTTATCCATACGGAAAGTACTTGCAGAATGACTTACGCCAGATAATTCAAAGAATTTGATCATTTCTTCTTCGCTAAAGATTTCTTGGTCGCCATGTCCCCAGCCTAAACGTACTAAGTAGTTAATTAAAGCTTCTGGTAAATAACCTTCTGTGCGGTAATCCATGACGTTTACAGCACCGTGACGTTTAGATAATTTTTTACCGTCTTCGCCGTTAATCATAGAAACGTGCGCATAAGTTGGAATTGGTGCGCCTAAGGCTTTTAAGATATTAATTTGTCGAGGCGTGTTATTGATATGATCTTCACCGCGCACAACGTGGGTAATGCCCATATCCCAGTCATCAATCACCACACAGAAATTATATGTTGGCGTGCCATCTGTTCGACGAATAATTAAATCATCTAATTCGCTATTGCTAATTTCAATACGACCACGAATCGCATCTTCAAAAACAACCGAACCTTCTTGTGGATTTTTAAAGCGTACTACATGAGGTTCATCGGCATGATGCTGATGTTCCGCTAAGCAATGACGGTCATAACGCATTTTTTCTTTATTTTCTTCTTGTTTAGCACGCAAATCGGCTAAGCGTTCTTTAGAACAGTAGCAACGGTAAGCTAAACCTTGTTCGATCATTTGGTCAATGACTTCGTTGTAACGATCAAAACGTTTGGTTTGATAGTAAGGGCCATGTTCCCAGCTTAAGTTTAGCCATTCCATACCCTCTAAGATGCCTTGGGTGGCTGCATCACTATTACGCTCTAAATCGGTGTCTTCAATACGTAATACAAACTCACCTTGGTTATGACGAGCATAAAGCCAAGAATAAAGCGCAGTTCGCGCACCGCCTAAATGTAAAAAGCCTGTTGGGCTTGGTGCAAAACGCGTACGCACTTTGACATCTGGATTTATATTAAAAACATATTTAGGTTCAAATTTCATAATTTATCCTTTTCATAAAAAAACTGTACCATTTTACGAGCTAAAAAGGGGATTTCAATAGAGAAAAAACAAAATCCGATCAAAGTTTAAGCACTCAGAAAAAAAATAAAAAAAAGCGGTTGACGGTGTAAGAAAAATCCCTATAATGCGACCCCACAACGCAGGGCGATTAGCTCAGTTGGGAGAGCACCTCCCTTACAAGGAGGGGGTCACTGGTTCGAGACCGGTATCGCCCACCACTTTTTTAAAGACTGCGTTGGAAACAAACTAAAATGGGCGATTAGCTCAGTTGGGAGAGCACCTCCCTTACAAGGAG
>JAHHQY010000009.1 GCA_020026115.1 Actinobacillus sp.
CGCCAAAGCGGTATTGAATTTTTTCCACTAAGGTGAGTTCCTCTTCATCGTTGGTTTGGAACAAAGGCTGACGGAAGAATATTTCGCAAGCCTGCGCAATGTCTTCTACCGCCCAAAGGAAAAATTCTTCTTTTGCTACGGCTTCTTGCACCGCTTGATTTAAACTTAATTGCGCTAAGATTTTTTTCGGTAACACCACGCCTTGCTCGCCTGTTAATCCGCGCGCTTGGCAAATGGCGAAAAAGCCTTCGATTTTATCGTTAATGCCCCCAACGCTATGCACGTTACCAAACTGGTCAATCGCGCCTGTTACGGCAATATGTTGCGGAAGCGGTAAATCGGCCAAACTGCTCACTAAGGCTAAAAAGCAAGCTAAAGATGCGCTGTCGCCGTCAATTTCGCCGTAAGATTGCTCAAACACCACAGTGGCCGAAAACGGCAGTTGCGCAGGTAAATTTAACACATTGGCTAAGCAGGCTTCGGCAATCATTAAGCCTTTACCATGCACATTGCCCGCTAATTCGTTTTTGCGCTCAACGTCCACCACTTCCCCTTCGCCAAACTGCACTAAGCAACTTATGCGCACAGGTTCGCCAAAACTTTGTGGTACGCCAGCGTATTCCACCACCGACAAGCCGTTAATTTGCCCAACCATTTCCCCTTGGCTGGCAATATAAACTTGGTCTTGCAAAATGGCGTGATAAGACTGCCCGCGTAATTGGCTTTGCTGGAAGTTTTTCGCGCTTAAAAATTGCAAAATGGCTTCGCGATCGAGCTGTGTTTTTTGCGTAAAAACGGCGACTTGTTGTAAAAACTGATCAATTTTCGCCGGGGAAATGCTGACCCAATGGGCGTCTTCTGTTTCGCGCACGAAATATTGATACAAGGCATTTAATCCGCCCTCATCTAAACTTAATTGCAAGGCTTTTGTGCGGGAATAAATAAACTGTTGCCAATCTTGCCAGCTTTCTTCTTGCAAATAGAAAACGGACTCAATTTCGCTGTAATCGGCGAAAGTATAAAGTTGCGGGTCTTGCTCGTGTAATAAGGCTAATTCTTCGCGCGTGCCACATAAAATAATTTTAATTTCAAGGGGAAAATCTGGCACATCGCAAGGTAGCGCGCCTTTTACCGCCACCACGCCTTGCGCTAACACCGCTTTTAAGCGCAACCATAATGCGCCTTGACGTAAAAATTCGCCCACATTTAACAAAAGCACCCCTTGTTGCGTGTTTTGTAAAAGGCCTTTTTGGAAAAACAAGGTATCTTTCGCGCTTTGATACGTCATCGCGCCAAATAAGCGACTTTCATCAAAATACAAACTCGCATTGACGGGAAACTCGGCGCTTTCCGTTGCTTCTAGGCGCACTTGCCAGTTGCCCGCTTGGGCTAATTCATAGTGGAAAATCTGTTTTTTCGGCGCGTGAAGACTTTTCACATTGTGCAAAATCTCTTTTTGCAAAAAAGGCACGTATTCCGCCATATTATCCATTTCTAGCACAAGGACTTTTTGCGCAGAATTACGTAAAAATTGCGCTAAAGCACTTTTCGCGCGAGGTTGTAAGGCAAAAAAATCTACCGTTTCCTTGGGGTAAATTTTAGGAATTTGAGGGGCTAATTGGTGCGTATTTAATAAATACTCTTGATGTTTCATTGTGTTTTGTTCTTCACTATTCTTTTAAAAAATGCGCCATTATGCCACATTTCTTAAGAAAAAATACGGCTTAAGGGCGAAAAATAAAAGCGAAAATTCGGTGCGAAAATTCGGCGCGAAAGAAACCTTGCCAAAATTTGGCAAGGCTCGCTTATTACAAGGCTCACAAGGCGTTAAGAAGAAAGATGATAACGGCCTTTTTCTTCTGCCACCATTTTGAGCGTTTCTTGCGCAAAAAGGGCGTTTGGCTGTTCTGTTGAGCTTTCTTCGGCGTCTTTTGCTTCTTCCATTTCTAACAAACCTAAGCCTTGATACTTCATAAAAAAGGCTTTGAGCTTTTCAATTAAGCCTTCTTTTTTCGCCGTGCGTCCACCGCCGAACCTTGAAACAGGGGGCATAATTTTATCTAAATCTGTGCCGAGCGTTTTAATTTCGCCGTTTCTAAAGGCGTTTTCAATATAATCGCGCGTTTCGCCCTCTTTCAGTCTTTCCCCTTTAATCAGCTCTTTAAGATCGGCTTCTTTTTGCTCTACGACAAACTTACGCCAATCCGCATTCACTTCCGTTTCTGCGTTGACGGTTTCAATAAAATGTTCAATCAGTTCTTTTTTGGAACGTAATTCCATACTCGAACCAATGGCGCGGTTAATTTCCAGCAAGATGTTTTTATCTTTACAATTTGAGGTGTGGTATTTTTCCACCAACATCAAAATGTAATCAATGTTCACTTCAATTTGTTTGACTAATTCCATTTCAAACACAATATCTCCGCTGACATCGTCGTATGTTTTTTTCACGCGGAATTCGTCATAAAGATCGTTGTATTTTGAGGTGTAGTCTTGAAATTCCATAGGTTTAAGAATTTCTTTGCCGGCGAAATCATCAAAGCTGACCAAAATATTGCGCAGTCTTAAAATTTGCCCAAAGGCTTTAATAAAGGCTTTTTGTTGTTGCTCGCCCACAATGCGTTCTTCTAAAGGAAACTCTTTAAGCAAATCATTGATGCGATCCACATAGCCTTTCACTTCTTTGCCGTCGTCTTCTTGATAGCCGAAATAATATTCTGGAAAGGTTTTTAACAGCACAATTCCGTTGGCGTTTTTGTCGCCAAATAAAGCGATGGCATCGTCCGTTTCTTTTTGTAAGTTTCTAAAACAAATAATATTTCCGTAAGTTTTTACGGCATTTAAAATACGGTTCGTGCGTGAAAAGGCTTGAATTAAACCGTGCATTTTTAAATTTTTATCCACCCACAAAGTATTTAAAGTGGTGGCATCGAAACCTGTTAGGAACATATTCACCACAATCAACAAATCCACTTCGCGGTTTTTCATACGCAAGGATAAATCTTTGTAATAATTCGGGAATTTATCGCTTGATGTGTCGTAAGCGGTGTGGAACATGGCGTTGTAATCGCGAATGGCTTCTTCTAAAAATTCACGGGAAGAAGCGGAAAGTCCGTCCGTTGTGTCGGAATTTTCTTCCCCTAAAAAGCCCGTGCCTTCTTCTGCTTCTTCTTCATTCGGCGCATAAGAAAAAATGGTCGCCACGCGCAGTTTTTGTCCTGGCGTTTCGTTCATTTGTTTTTTAAATTCGTAATAATAACGCTTCGCCGCTTCAATGCTCGATACCGCTAAAATAGAATTAAAGCCCGATAAACGCACTTTTTCGCGCACTTCTTCGCTTGGATTATTTCGGCTCACTTCCGCCACATTCATCAACTGATTAAAAGTGTAATGCCCTGTGTTGCGTTGTGTTTTTTGATTGAAATGGGTCAAAATATAACGAGTAATCAAGCTGATACGCGCTTGCGAAAGCAGAATTTTTTCGTTATCAATGGCCTGCACTTGCTCGTCTTGAATTTCGTCCTTCTTTTTCACCGTATTGACGTAATCCACCCTAAAAGGCAACACATTGCCGTCATTGATGGCGTTCACAATGGTATAAACGTGCAGTTTGTCGCCAAAGGCTTGCTCGGTGGTTTTTAAATCCACGTGTTTGCCGGAACTGGCGTTTTTGGCGAAAATTGGCGTGCCGGTAAAGCCGAACAAATAATATTTTTTAAAATATTTCACAATGCGCTTGTGCATATCGCCAAATTGGGAACGATGACATTCATCAAAAATCATCACCACGTGCTTGCCGTAAATCTCATGCTTGGGATTTTTGCTAATAAAGCGGTCAAGTTTTTGAATGGTGGTCACGATAATCGGAAATTCGCGATAATGCCCTCTTTCGTCTTTGTTTTCTAACTGGCGAGTTAAAATTTTCGTGCTGGTGTTGCCATTGGCCGAGCCTTTTTCAAAGCGGTCGTATTCTTTCATGGTTTGATAATCCAGGTCTTTTCTATCTACCACAAAAATGACTTTATCAATCTCTGGCAATCGGCTGGCTAATTGCGCGGTTTTAAAGCTGGTTAAGGTTTTGCCCGAACCTGTTGTGTGCCAAATATAACCGCCCGCTTCAATACTGCCGGCTTTTTTATAATTCATCGCCACTTGAATGCGGTTCAAAATGCTTTCTGTGGCGACAATTTGATAAGGGCGCATCACCATTAAAATTTTTTCTGAAGTAAAAATGGAATAGCGCGTCAAAATATTTAACAGCGTATGTTTTTGAAAGAACGTGCGGGTAAAGTCCACCAAGTCTGGAATAATTTCGTTATTCGCGTCCGCCCAAAAAGAGGTGAATTCAAAGGAATGAGAGGTTTTCTTTCCGCTATTTTTTCGGTGCGAATGCTCTTTTACCGCAGAATAGCGCGTGGTGTTGGAATAATATTTGGTGTTCGTGCCGTTGGAAATAACAAACACTTGCACATATTCAAAAAGCCCTGAGTCCGCCCAGAAACTTTCTCGTTTATAGCGGTTAATTTGGTTAAAGGCTTCTTTTAACGCCACGCCTCGGCGTTTTAATTCGATATGCACAAGGGGCAAGCCGTTAATTAACACCGTGACGTCGTAACGATTATCGTATTGGCCTGTGGTCACTTCATATTGGTTAATCACTTGCAGTTTGTTTTGATGAATATTGTTTTTATCCAAGAGTAATATATTGCGCGTTGAACCGTCGTCTTGAATTAAATTTTGAATATAATCTTCTTGAATTTTAAGGGCTTTATCGGCAATGGTTTCTTGTGGATTGGCGATATTATTTTTAAAAAAACGTTCCCATTCTGTTTCACTAAAACGATAGTCGTTTAATTCTTCAAGGCATTGTCTTAAATTGCTGATAAGGGCTTTTTCGTTATGAATGTTTAAATATTCATAACCTTGCTCTTGCAACATTTTAATAAAGGCTTTTTCAAGGGCGTCTTCGCTTTGGTAAGCGTCAGATTTTCTTGAAATGGGTTCATACTTTGCTACAACGGTGCTTTCAGGCGTTGAAAGCACCATATTATATTTCGTCATAGTTTCATCCATTATTAAAAGGATAAAAGTTTATCCCGGTAATATTCATATTGTTTTTGTCTTGCTTCAATTTCTGCAGGCAAGCCTTGCGTCATATCGTTAACAAGCGTGCTGAAGTTATCCAATATTCTTACAATTTCTTCTTGTACTTCTAAAGGTGGAACAGGAATTTTAATTCTACCAACTACATTACTCATAAGTTTTGGATTACCCATTCCTTTATTTACATATTTAGGTGCTTCAATGGTTAAAATGTAATATAGATATTTTGCAACCATAATCTCTGCATTTACTTTTAATAATCCGCAAACATTTGTTACATTGAATTTACCATTTCTATAAAAAACAGAACCTGCATTTGCACCATCAGTTGTCCAAGTAAGATATTCACCGTCATACATATAATCAGCAATTCTTCCTAACTCGCCATTATTTTCTGTTTGAGATGAATAAACAGGATATTCGCCTGGATTTTCTTTAATATAATCTTTGGAAATAACCTTACCTCTTGATATTTGACAAATTTCTTCTATTGTCTTTTCCACCACCCCATTTGGGCAGAGTTTGTCAAACAGGGTTGTTTTTTTGACTTCTCCAAACACATACTGAATAAGTTTAATCAGTGTCTGTCTGTCTGTCTGTCTGTCTGTCTGTCTGTCTGTCTGTCTGTCTGTCTGTCAAGATAATTTCACCCGTTGACGCGTAGGTCAATAAGGCATCTCGATAGAATTCGTATTGTTTTTGTCTTGCTTCAATTTCCGCAGGCAAGATAATTTTTATTTCAGAACAAACTGCATCAAAGTTATCTAAAACATCGGCAATTCTTTTTTGAATATCAATAGGTGGTACAGGAATTTTTATTTCGTGTAATTTACTTCCCTTAATACCTTTAACCGTTGCACCTGTTGATTGTTTTTCTAATTCTTTTTGAAAAGTTTTTCCAAGCATTACATACTTTAAATAAGTATTATTTAAAATACTTTTATCTTTTGAACAATATTTAATAACACGTTGTGCCAATGCGATATTTTCTCTATCAATTTGCGCAACATTACCACAAGGTGCTTCAGTAGTAATTAACACATCTCCTATTTTCGGAAGTCCTCTTTTCATTACTTCATCATAATCATCTGCCGAAATAAATTCTTGAGATACTTCATAATCAATGTAACCTTTACGGATATTTTTTGCTGTTACCAGAGAAATACCTGATTTCGTTTTGTTTGGTGTTTTTCCCCTATAATCAACATAATCACAAATTTCTTTTAAAGGTTTCATTTCTGTTTGATTTGAACATTCACCTTTCAACAACTCATCACGATAATATTCATATTGTTGTTTTCTCGCAGTCAGTTCTTCTGAAAGTTTCGTTTTAAGTTCTTCCGTTGTTTTTGAAAAGTTATCTAAGGTGTGGATAATTTTATTTTGTATGTCTAACGGTGGTACAGGAATTTCATATTCTTTTACTAAAGTATCAGTAATTGACGGATAACTTGTACCTTGTTGATAACGCTCAACGTATTTATAAAAATTCTCAGACGAAAGATTATAATAAATCCATTTTGGTTTAATTTTGGTTTTATCTGCTCGTAAAACACAATAACCTGTACTGCAAATTTGATTATTTAAATCTTCTTCTACAATGGCAACTCTCTTTTGCATAGGTCGAGTTGTTGCAAATAAAATATCATCTGTTTTGATTATCTGTTGCGCTCTGCTTGGGTGTTCTTCATTCGTGATATATTCACAATTCCCTATTTTATTTTTTTCAAGTTCAATGGAAGATAAATCAACATATTTATATTTATCTTCTTTTTCTTCATTCCACTTTATATTATTAACTTTTTGAACAAGTGCTTTAAGTTGAACCTTTTCAAAATGTCCACTTTTCGTTGTCAACAACTCATCACGATAATATTCATATTGTTGTTTTCTCGCTATTTCTTCTATTGTCTTTTTCTCCACCCCATTTGGGCAGAGTTCTTTTATTAAGGTTTTTAATTTACTCATACTCGTCACCTTCAATTTCAGCGATGATTTTGTCGATTTCTTTTCTTAAAATCTCTTCTCTTGCCACGATTTCGCTAATCTTTTTATTTAAGGCTTTTATATCGATTTGTTCGCTTAAATCTTCTGGCTCAACATACATATTCACCGATAAATTATAGCCTTCCGCTTTGATGTCTTCGTATTTCGCTAAATGAGAAAAATGCGGAATTTCTTTGCGCTCGCCAAAGGCTTGGACGATTTTTTGAATGTTTTCTTGCGTGAGTTTGTTGTTATTGGTGACTTTTAAAAACTCTTGCGAGGCGTCGATGAATAAGGTTTTGGAATCCACTTTGTTCTTTTTCAAAACCAATATGCAAGTTGCGATACTCGTGCCGAAAAATAGGTTGTCCGGCAACTGAATGACGCAATCGACAAAGTTGTTATCCACTAAATATTGGCGAATTTTCTTTTCTGCCCCGCCACGATACATCACCCCTGGGAAGCAAACGATAGCCGAGGTGCCGTTCGGTGCTAACCAGTTGAGCATATGCATAACAAAGGCTAAGTCCGCCTTAGATTTCGGCGCGAGTACCCCTGCGGGCGCAAAACGTGGGTCGTTGATTAAAGTTGGGTTGTTGTCCCCTTCCCAGTTGATGGAATAAGGCGGGTTGGAAACGATAACGTCAAAGGGTTCGTCGTCCCAATGGTGTGGGCTGATGAGCGTATCTTCGCAGGCGATGTCGAATTTGTCGTAACCCACATCGTGTAAGAACATATTGATTCGGCAGAGGTTGTAGGTGGTGATGTTGTTTTCTTGGCCGTAAAAACCGTTGCGAACGTTGTCTTTGCCTAAAATTTTTACCGCTTGTAAAAGCAAACTTCCGCTTCCGCAACATGGGTCGTAACATTTGCTGACTTGGGTTTTGCCGTAGGTCGCAATGCGCGTTAATAGCTCAGAAACTTCTTGCGGGGTGAAAAATTCTCCGCCACTTTTACCCGCTTTGGACGCGTACATCGCCATTAAATATTCGTAAGCATCGCCAAAGGCGTCAATGCTGTGGTCTTGTAAATCTCCGCCCAGGCTCATTTCGCCAATGCCGTTAATTAACTTAATTAAAGTGGCGTTGCGTTTTTTAACGGTGCTACCTAATTTGTTGCTGTTGCAGTCGAAATCATCAAATAATCCGCTGAAATCCGCTTCGCTCGCCGTGCCTTTTGCGCTGTCTTCAATGGCTTTAAAGGTGTTTTCAAGGCGCATATTTAAATGCTCTAAGGCGTTTTCGCGCTCGTTGTTCAGATAATTGCGCACGTTGGCAAAAAGTTGTGATGGCAGAATAAAAAAGCCTTTTTCTTGCACAAGGTCATCTTTAATGCTTTCGGCGTCTTCGTCGCTAATTTGTGCGTAATCGAAATCTTCCACGCCCGCTTGGCGTTCGCCGTTGTTGATGTAGTTGGTGAAATTTTCGGAAATGTATCGATAAAACATTGTGCCAAGCACATAGGATTTAAAATCCCAACCGTCTACACTGCCTCGTAATTCGTCCGCAATACCCCAAATTGTGCGATGCAATTCATCTCGTTGCTGTTCTTTTTTTCTGTCCACCACTTAAATTCCTCTGTTTTAACGCATTTTTGCGTTTTTCGCTGTTCTCGGTTTTTCTTTCTGCATTTTTCTGCAAAATTTATGCAAAAGAAAAAAGGCTGTTTTGAGCCTTTTTTTTAAATTGGCGACAATTAGATTATAAAAAATAACGCCTTGCAACGATTTTCATTGTTTTTTTACGCTATTTGCCTGTTTTTAGGTTCAATTTTGCTTTTTTTTTCATTTTTTGGGAAAGGCTTAGCTTTTTGGCTCGGCTTTTTTTCGGTGCGTGTAGTTTTTTAGCGGTAATTCCCGTAAAATACGCGCACTTTTAACTTAACTATGGAATATTTATGTCAACGCAGTTTGTTTATACCATGCATCGTGTGGGAAAAGTCGTTCCACCGAAGCGTCAAATTTTAAAAGATATTTCCCTTTCTTTTTTCCCAGGGGCAAAAATTGGTGTTCTTGGCTTAAATGGTGCGGGTAAATCAACCTTATTACGCATTATGGCGGGAATTGATAAAGAGTTTGAAGGTGAAGCGCGTCCACAACCAGGTATTAAAATTGGTTATTTACCGCAAGAACCGAAACTTGACCCGCAACAAACCGTGCGCGAAGCGGTAGAAGAAGGCGTAAGCGAAGTGCGCAATGCTTTAAATCGTTTAGATGAAGTTTATGCCCTTTATGCCGACCCAGAGGCGGATTTCGATAAATTGGCTTTAGAACAAGGCGAATTAGAAGCGATTATTCAAGCCCATGATGGTCATAATTTAGAAAACCAATTAGAACGCGCCGCCGATGCTTTACGCTTACCAGAATGGGACGCGAAAATTGAGCATCTTTCCGGGGGTGAACGTCGTCGTGTGGCGCTTTGCCGTTTATTATTAGAAAAACCGGATATGTTGTTATTAGACGAACCAACCAACCACTTAGACGCCGAGTCTGTGGCGTGGTTAGAACGTTTCTTACACGACTACGAAGGAACGGTGGTCGCCATTACCCATGACCGTTATTTCTTAGATAACGTAGCCGGTTGGATTTTAGAACTTGACCGCGGGGAAGGTATTCCTTGGGAAGGTAACTATTCTTCTTGGTTGGAACAAAAAGAAAAACGTTTAGCGCAAGAACAAGCCACCGAATCGGCGCGTCAAAAATCCATTGAAAAAGAATTGGAATGGGTGCGTCAAAATCCAAAAGGCCGTCAAGCGAAAAGTAAAGCGCGTATGGCACGTTTTGAAGAACTGAGCCGTAGCGATTACCAAAAACGTAACGAAACCAACGAATTATTTATTCCAGTCGGCGCACGCTTAGGGGATAAAGTCATTGAAGTGGCGAATTTAAGCAAAGCCTATGGCGATCGCACTTTAATTGATGATTTATCCTTTAGTATTCCAAAAGGCGCGATTGTGGGGATTATCGGTGCGAATGGTGCGGGTAAATCGACCCTTTTCCGTATGCTTTCTGGCAAAGAACAACCCGACAGTGGCTCAATTACTTTAGGGGAAACCGTAACCTTAGCGTCGGTGGATCAATTCCGCGATGAAATGGACGACAGCAAAACCGTTTGGGAAGAAGTGTCTGGCGGTTTAGATATTATGAAAATCGGCAACTTTGAAATTCCAAGTCGCGCTTATGTGGGTCGCTTTAACTTTAAAGGCGTTGACCAACAAAAACGCGTGGGCGAACTTTCAGGGGGTGAACGCGGTCGTTTACATTTAGCGAAACTTTTACAAGTGGGCGGTAACGTGCTGTTATTGGACGAACCAACCAATGATTTAGACGTTGAAACCCTGCGCGCCCTTGAAAATGCCTTGTTAGAATTCCCAGGTTGTGCGCTGGTCATTTCCCATGACCGTTGGTTCTTAGACCGTATCGCAACCCATATTTTAGATTACGGCGATGAAGGCAAAGTCACTTTCTATGAAGGTAACTTTACAGATTACGAAGCCTGGAAGAAGAAAACTTTCGGCGCGGATGCAACGCAACCACATCGTATGAAATATAAACGCATTGCCAAATAAGGCGCGTTAAAAGACGTATAAAAAACGTATAAAAAAAGCACATCAAATCAAAGATGTGCTTTTTTGTTTTTTTAATCACTACTTTAACGTTACTGCTGGGGGTTTTCGCCCTTAAGCGTATTATTTTGTAACGTTTGTGCAATGCGTTCATCAACATAATATCGGTTTACGGCGATAACTGCCCAAAGGGCTGCGGGAAGCCAACCTAATAAGGTAATTTGTAATACAAAACAGATTATGCCCGCCAAAGGACGGCCAATGGTGAAAAACGCAAAAAACGGGAAAAAAATAGCAATAAATGTTCGCATAACTTATCTCTTGTAACTAATTCTTTAGGGTGAGCGAGTATAAGGGCTTTTTCTTTTTTCGGCAATGACTTTGGCGTAGTTTTTTTAAGCGCAACGTCTTGATTAAACCCTATTTCGTTAAAAAATATTTTTCCATTAAGGCCTCGCCTAAGGCACTTTGGCGTTCCGTTGCGGTGCGTACGGAATATTTCCAAACTTTTTCGCTACTGAAAATACTAATTTTTTCTTTCGCACGGGTTACGCCGGTATAAATCAATTCTTTACTTAAAACGGGGTTAAATTCTCGCGGTAAGACTAAAAAAGTATGTTTAAATTCTGAACCTTGCGATTTATGCACCGTCATAACAAAAGCACTTTCATGGGCGGGTAATCGGCTCGGTAATTCGTTGTTGCCGTTTTCAAACCAATAGCGACCTTGTTTTTCCCCGTTGGCGTTGCTTTCAAGCAAATATAAACCGATGTCGCCATTATATAAATTGACGTTGCGATCGTTTTGAGTAATTAAAATCGGTTTGCCTAAGTAGTTTTCTTTGCCTTGATGAAAATGCAATAAGCCTTTATTTTTCAAGGCTTCAAAAATTAACTGATTTAAGGTTTCACTGCCTAAGGCGTTTTTTCTTAAAGCGGTTAAAAAGCGAATTTGATTAAATTTTTGAAAAATTTGCTCCACATAATTTTGCATAGGTAAATTTTGCTGATGCAAACTTTGAATATAATTTAAATAATCGGCGTATTCTTCCACCGCACGCTTAACGACCGCTTGCACGCATTGGCGTAATTGAAACTCTTCGGGCTTGCTGAAGGTTTGAATTTGGTCAAAGTTAATTAAGGCGATTTGCTCACTTTGCGGATATTTTGCGAATAATTGCCAGCTTTCCTCCCCTCTGCGGGCGTTAATGGCTCGCGCTAATTCCCCAATTTGCGGGCGAGAACCAAAACGGCGACTGGCCACTAAATGACAAAGGCAGTCGCGAAATGGTAAGGCCTGCGCTTGGGCAAATAAATTTTCCCCTGTGGTTTCGGCTAAATAAGCGCAATGGGCTGGGCTGTAAGGTAATAATTGTTGCTGGCCGTTATATTGAAATTTGCCTAATTCCGCTAAAACCGCGCCCGCTTCCACGGAAGATAATTGATCTTGGTCGCCCAATAAAATGAGTTTTGTTTCAGGGCGCAAAGCGTTGATTAAGGTCGCCATTAAGGTTAAATCAATCATTGAGGCTTCATCGACCACCAACACATCTACGTTTATGGGGTTTCTGGCGTGATATTTTGTTTCTGTTCCAAAATAACGCACGCCTAATAAACGATGTAAGGTTTCGGCTTCTTGCGGTAATTGTTGTTTTAATTCTTCGCTAATTTGAATATTTTCGCGATTTTGTAAATCTCGTAAGGAATTTTGCAAACTTTCCGTTAATCTCGCCGAAGCCTTGCCGGTGGGCGCAACTAATTTAATGCTTAAACGCCCTTGCGCTAAGGTTTGCAAGGCCAACAATAAACGCGTTACGGTGGTTGTTTTCCCCGTTCCTGGCCCGCCGGTTAAAATACAAAAAGGTTGTTTTATCGCCGTCGCCACCGCCATTTTTTGATAATGATGCGCTTCCCCTGGCATTAACTGACTGAACGCCTGCGGGAAAAATCGATCTAAAACCTCTTTTATCTCTTGCGCCGAAAATTTGTTTTGGGTTTCTTGCTGAAAATATTGGTTAAAAAAATGCGCAATGCGATCTTCATCTTGCCAAACGCGATAAAAATATAAGGCGTTAAATTTAAAAACGAGGGGTTTAATTTCCGTTTCTGGCGTTTGGGTAAAGGCGATATGCTGAGCTAAAACTTCTTGCCATTGAGATACAGGAAAGACCATTTTCGCTTGAAATTTTTGTAACCATTCTTGCTTTTCTTGGCCTAAATTAAAGGGATTTTGTAACAATTTATCCGTTAATTTCACGCAAGTATGCCCCGCTTGTTGTTGGTGGTAACTGCATAAAGCGGAAAGAAAAATCGCTAAATCTTTGACTTCTTGCGGGTCATTTTCTGCTTGCTGTTTTTCGGCAATAAATTGAGCAAAATAATAATCTGCTTGGCTAATGGCATTTTCTTTTTTTAATTCTTGTAATAAGGCTAACATTAAAATAACTCCTCTAATCCTACAATTAGGGCTTCTTCTGGTTTATCAAAATAAACCCCTTGTGAAGGCGTGCCATTCATACCACGTAAAAATGGATAAATTACTCCACCGAAATCCTGCGTATATTGATAATTTGGCAGGCGCATTTTTAAATAACGATGTAAAGCCACACAGTAAATTAAATACTGCCAATCATAATGTTCACTTTGCATTTTTTCTTGTAATCGCTCATTTTGATAGGCTTTATAACTCGCCCCTAAAAAACTTGATTTATAGTCCACTAAATAATATTTCCCTTCATGGCGAAAAACTAAGTCAATAAAGCCGTGCATCATTCCTTTAAAAGCCCCTAATTCTAAAGGCTCGGTTTTTAAATGATGATAATTCGCTAAAAGTTTATTAAATTTCGTGGCGTTAAATTTATGGGTTATTTTAAAGAAAAATTCCATTTCATTTAGGCGATCTTGCATTTTAATTTGTGCAAAACATAATGGATTTTCTGCCATTAACGGGGTCGTTAAAATGCATTGCATCCATTTCGCTAATGCTTGCAAAATCTCTGTTTCGTTTTCTTCAGTTATCGTTAAATTTAAACGGCGTGCTAATTGTAAAAATAACGGGTGATTTTGTGCGATAAAATCCGTTTCTAAAGCCTGAGTAAAATCCACTTTTTCTAAAAAACTATGCTAGGCGGTTCCCGCTTTTTCCCCTTTGCTTAAATCGAAGGGGGATAAACCTTGGGGATAATCTAACGGCGTTTCTATTTCAAAACTTTCAAATAAATTAAAGGCATTTTCGCTTTTTAGATCGCTTTCATCATAATCTGCATCGCTTTGGAAATAAGCGTTTTTAGGGGTTTCTAAAAGCGTATCCCCTTGCTTAGCTAAATGTTTATATTTAATTTTTGTAAAACTTAAGGTTGTCCAATCTTTTTGAATATTTCCCGTAAATTCACAGGCTTTTAAAACGCTTGGGGTTTTATTTTCTGTAAAAGGTTCTGGATAAGAAGTGAGACTTTCACTTTCTGCAATTTGAATATTTTCCTGCCCCGCTTTACGTTGCCAATTTTGAATTAAAGGTTGCACATTTTGTTCTGTTTTCGCTAAGGAAATACCCAACGCGCCTTCACTTAAAGCATACCAAAGCGCGCTCCAGTCTTTTCCTTGAGGACTTTTTCTGCATAAAACTTGCGGTAACGCCATAACGACTTGATATTTTGCGCGGGTTAACGCCACATAAAGTAAACGCATTTCTTCCGCCAGATCTTCGCGCAGAATTTTTTCTTTTTCTTCGTGGTGAATATCCCAAAAAACTTGCTGTTCTTCTTTGTCAAAATAAGTATCAATGTCATTATTTCGTTGACTTACCGTGCTATGGGCAAAAGGCAACCAAACTAAATCATAAGCCAGACCTTTTGATTTATGGATAGTCACGAGTTTCACTAAAGCACGATCGCTTTCTAAACGAATTTCTGCCGTATCCGCACCCATATTTTCGTCCGTGACATTCTTTTCAAACCAATGTAATAAAGCCGATTCACTTTCATTTAAAACGCTGGCTTGTTGTAAAAGTCCGGCTAAATGAAGATAGTCGGTAAGTTTGCGTTCGCCACCGCTACATTGGAATTGACGTTCGTTTAATTGCTCTTTTTCTAATAACTCATGCAACATCGGTAAAACGCCTTGTTGTTGCCATAAACGTTGATAAGTTAAAAAGCGTGCCACATAGTCTTCCCACAGGTTTTCTTGTTGTTTAATGGCGTAAATTTCTTCTAAGGTTAAACCGAATAAAGAACAACTTAAGGCATTTAAAACATGGCGTTCACTTAAAGGGTTTAAACAGGCGGATAAAATCCATAATAAATCGCGCGCAATATCACTTTGAAAGACTTTATTTCTTTCTGAAAGATATACCGAGTTAATGCCTTGTTCATCTAAGGCTTGTTTCACTAATTCCGCTTGGGTTTTATTGCGTAATAAGACCGCAATATTTTCAGCCGAAACGCAAGTATCGCCTAAAGTGGCTTGCCCTTTTTTCGCACTTTCCAACCATTCTCGAATAGATTTCGCGCAAGTTTTTGCTAAATCTGCATCGCTACTTTCTTCGCTATTTTGTGTGTAAATTCTCAATGGGGGTTCAATTTGCCCATTTAATTTAAAGTCCGCTAATTCTTTCGCCGCATGGACTTGTTGATATTGAATATCTTCATATAAAAAGGTATTGGGCGTATTTTCATTTTGCGGAAAAGTAAATAACTGGTTAATCGCTGTAATTAAGCCTTTTTTAGAACGCCAGTTATGATTTAACGTATATTGATGGGTGGATTTTTTCGCGGCATTTAAATAAGAAAAAATATCCGCACCACGGAATTTATAAATCGATTGTTTCGGGTCGCCAATCATTAAAAATCCCGTTGTTTGTTCCGTTTCTTGTAAATAGATTTGCGAAAAAATAAAGTATTGTTGTGCGTCCGTATCCTGAAATTCATCAATCATCGCAAAGGGATATTGTGTCCGAATTAAATGGGCTAATTCTTTGCCTTGTTCGCCTTGCAAAGCCTTTTGCATTAAACGCAATAAATCGTCGTAATATTTCTCGGTGTTATTTTCTTTATAATCCGCTAACTTTTGCCCCACTTCTTGTAAGAATTGATATTGTAATAAGGTTTCATTAAGCTGATTTTTCTTTTCTAAAGGTTCTATTTCTAATAAGAAATTCTCTGCTTGAACTAATAAAGGATGTTCAAAAGGCTCAAACTTTTTCGCGGTATTATTGATCACCGCACCTTGCGTAAAATATTTAGCGATTTCTTTTGGGACTTGATAATTTTCTGTATCTAATACCCAGTTTTGCACGGCATTAAAATATTTTTGATAATTATTATTGGTGTTTCTTTTTAATTTCGTGCCATTTTCTAAATAAAGTTGCCATAACTCATCACTTTGTTTTAGCCAGGCTTCTTTAAAAGCTAAAACTAAGCGTTCTTGTTTTTCTAAAGTCGGCGCAATTTGTTGTTCTAATAATTCACTGACCGATAAATGAACAAATACATTTTCTTCTTTTAATGCTAATTTTTTACCAATAAAATTCCCCACATTTTTTAATAAAGTTTGTGGGGTTTTTAATTTATCCATAATAAATTTTGCCACCAACAAAGGCTGGGAATAAAAGTTTTCTCGCCATACTTCATTGGCAAAACGTTCTTTTAAACTTTTTTCTAAAGTTTCATCAATTAAATTGATTTCAAAAGGCATACCTGAATTAAAGGCATAACGTTTTAACATTCGTTGACAGAAACTATGGATAGTAAAAATAGAGGCTAAATCAAAGTCTTGTTCCGCTAAGGTTAAGCGCGTAATCGCAATATCTAAATTCGGGATAAGTGGAATCAATTCTTTTAAATAGGCATCTTCCACTTGGTTTAAATCTTGATGTTGTAAATAATCTTGTAAGGCTAATTTGGCTTGATAAATCCGCTCACGAATCCGCCCTTTTAATTCTTCCGTGGCCATTTTGGTAAAGGTCACCACTAAAATTTGATCGACCGTTAAAGCCTCAGGAAAGGCATTTTCGCCAACTTGTAATAAAAGACGTAAATATAATGAGGCAATGGTATGAGTTTTCCCCGTACCTGCGGAAGCTTCAATTAAATTTATGGTGGGTAAAGGTAAGGTTAAGGGATTTAAAGGTAGCATCTTATGGCCTTAGACTTAAAGAAAGAAAAAATTCGGCGCAAGATATTACGCCGAAAACAAAAAATTAACGTTGGTTATGCCAGAATAATGGAATGTGCGTATTTTGCGCCATGGTATCCACATATGCTTTCACTTTCTCTGGGAAAACTAAGCCTTTTACGCAAGTTAAATTGCGCAACATTGGGAATAAAATAATGTCTTCATAAGAAAGTTGAGCATTTAAGGCCTGAGGGCTTTGAATGAGGGCGTCTAAACTTAATAAGTCAGCATTTAATTGTTGAATATACTCTGCAGAATTTGCCATATTCTCTGCAAAATCGCCAATTTTCGCGGATTTTTTCTCAGTGAAATAATCAATCGCGCCTTGTGTTGCAAACTCTTCTAAACCTAATAAAACGCAACGTGGATGTAATAAGCGGTAATAATACTGCCCCACTTTATCGCACCAAGCCTGAATTTCTGGACGAATGTCATCTTTTAAGATTTTTTCGCCATAATTTTCATCAATATAACGCACGATATCTAAACTTTCGCCCATAGGCGTGCCATCTTCTTTCATTAAAATCGGCACTAATTTTTTACCCACTAAACCAATTGGCGTTTCTTCGTCATCGTTTAATAAGGTTACGTTTTCCACTGGGACATTTTTTAAACCGAAAATCATACGCGGACGTACGCAATACGGGCAATGATCATAAATATAAAGTTTCATTTTATTCTCCTTTAAAAATAAAATTTAACGACTCGCACCGAAATTTTTACCATTCATCGGGTAAAAATAAAGGGCCTAAAGGCATTTCAGGCAACTGAAATTTCGTAGGATAAAAGGCTTTCACCAAATATAATCCATAAGGTTTTGCCGTTGGCGCAGCTTGACTGCGATCTTTCGCTTTAAGCAAGTTGGCGATCCAATCGACATTTTGATGACCGCAACCAATTTCTAACAAACTGCCCACAATATTACGCACCATATGATGTAAAAAAGCGTTCGCTTGAATATCAACAATCACATAATGGCCTCGACGCACAACTTGCACATGTTGTACATTGCGCCACGGCGTTTTTGACTGGCATTGGGACGCGCGAAAACTGGTAAAATCTTGCTCGCCTAATAAGGCTTGCCCCGCTTCGTGCATTTTCTTTTCATCAAGAGGTAAATGAAAATGCGTTACGCCTTTCTCTAAAATCGCACTTCGTTGCGCTTGATTTAAAATAATGTAGCGATAACGGCGAGCGGTTGCGCTAAAACGAGCGTGAAAATCCTCATCCACCACTTTAGCCCAACGTACTGCAATATCATCGGGTAAATTCGCATTCACGCCAAAGCTCCAGGCTTTTTCAGGGCGAATCACGTCTGTTTCAAAATGCACCACTTGCCCTGTGGCATGCACGCCAGAATCCGTACGGCCGGCACAAAAAACTTCCACCGGTTCATTGGCCACAAAAGATAAGGCTTTTTCTAACATTCCTTGCACGCTGGCGACTTTTTCTTGGCGTTGCCAGCCGTAATAATTTTGTCCTTGATATTCAACACCTAAGGCAATTTTCATAATCATTCCTTGCACTTTTTGCTCGAGGGCAAATAAAAAAGCCACATTATAAATTGTCTTAGAAAATGTGCAAAAATTTTTATCCTTCGGGAAAAGTATGCATTTTGGCAGATTTTTCGCTAAAATAAGCGCCTTTTTTTAATAGATTGATTTTTTATTATGGCAAAAACAACCTTACCCCGCTTTCAGTGGTCTTTTTTACAGCCAAAATATTGGCTTTTATGGTTCGGCATTGGTCTTTGGCGTGCTTTACTTCTTCTGCCTTATCCTTGCTTAGTGCAAGTTGGGCGCGCTTTAAGCGGGCTTTTCGCTCACTTAGGCGTGGGCAAAAAGCGTTTGAAAGTCGCGCGCCGAAATTTGGAATTATGCTTCCCAACCTTCAGCGCAGAAAAAATTGATGAACTTTTAAAAGCCAACCAACTTTCTGTGGGTATGGCGATTATCGAAACAGGTATGGCGTGGTTTTGGTCGGATAAACGCATTAAAAAATGGTGCAAAATTGAAGGCGCAGAACATTTAAACACTCAGCAAGGCATTTTATTAGTTGGCGTGCATTTTTTAACCTTAGAATTAGGCGCGCGCATCATTGGTTTGCATAAACCGGGCATCGGCGTTTATCGCCCGAACGACAACCCTGTTTTTGATTGGCTTCAAGTGCGAGGCAGAATGCGCTCTAATAAAGCGATGTTGGATCGCAAAGACTTACGCGGAATGATTAAAGCCTTACGCCGTGGCGAGATGATTTGGTACGCACCCGACCACGATTACGGCCGTAAAAATGTTGTGTTTGCGCCGTTTTTTGCCGTTTCACAAACGGCCACCACAACGGGCAGTTACTATTTATTACATTCTGCACCAAAAAGCGCGGTCATTCCTTTTGCGCCTGTGCGCAAGGGGGATTTTTCAGGTTATGTGCTGAAAGTTTCCCCTGCGGTTGATTTTTCCGCCTTAAAAGATGAACAGCAAATTGCCTGTCAAATGAATCAAGTCGTTGAAAAAGAAATATTAAAAGCGGTCGATCAATATATGTGGATGCACCGCCGTTTTAAAACGCGTCCAAATGAAAACGACCCGAGCTTGTATCTTTAACGAAAAACGCTCGCACCGAATTTTTTCCTTTTTTTCGGCGCGAGCATTTTTTTATTCGCTTTAAGCGAAATAAAATCTATTCTTATTCAATTTTTTATTGTGTTATTTTTGAAAAAAAAGTAATATTGCGCATCTTTTTTTATATTTATTCTTTTATTACAGGAATTTTTATGTACAAGACGCAAACACGCAAGCACATTAAAAAGAAGTTAAATAAGCCCGTCAAGGCGCTATTTAGCTTATCTTTCCTTTCTCTTTCTATCTCCAACGCACTCGCAACAGAACAACTTGAAACCATAAATGTTGATTCAGGTTTAGATGAAACCCCACTTTCTGAACGTAAAATTGGCCAAAATATTAAATCGGCTAAAATGTTAGAAGCCCAACAAATTCAAGATTCTCGCGACTTAGTGAAATATGAAACGGGGATTTCTGTTGTAGAAAAAGGCCGTATGGGTGCAAGCGGATTTGCTGTGCGCGGTGTTGAAGAAAACCGTGTAAATATCACCGTTGACGGTTTACAACAAACAGAAACCATTTCATCTCAAGGCTTTAAAGAACTTTTTGAAGGCTACGGTAACTTTAATAACACCCGTAATGGCCTTGAAATGGAAACCTTAAAACAAGTGAATATCGCAAAAGGTTCGGATTCAACTAAAGTGGGTAACGGTGCTTTAGGTGGTGCGGTAATTTTTGAAACAAAAGATGCCCGTGATTTATTAGGCGATAAAGATTTTTACTTCAAAACCAAAACAGGTTATAGCTCGCGTAATGGTGAGTATATGTTCTCTCCAACTATCGCAGGCCGTTGGAAATATTTTGATATTTTAGCCATTCATACCGACCGTGACGGACACGAAACCAAAAACTTTGGTTACTCTCACTACCCTGATGTTCCTGAAGCGAGTGCGCAAGGCCGTTCTCGTCAAAAAGCCGACCCTTACCATATTGAAAAAAGAAGTACCCTTTTTAAATTCGGGATTAACCCAAACGAAACCAATCGCTTTACCATTACTTATGACGATTATGAGAACCATTCAAAAGGAACCGATTGGTCGTATACCTTAGCGCCTTTACAAACTGATCAAGATAAAGCGGAAAAAGAAACCCGTCATACTAATGACAGCAGTAAACGTAAAAATATTGCTTTTAGTTTTGAAAACTTTGACAGCAATTTCTTCTATGACACGATGAAAGTCACCTACTCGCACCAAAAAATTACCCAACGTGCGCAAACGGATGAATATTGTGATGGCGGTGAAAACTGTGAAGATGTGAGCAATCCACTAGACTTACAATTTAAAAACGGCCAGATTTTAGATAAAAACGGCGATCCGCTAAAATTCGGTGAAGAAGCGAAAATTGATTGGAATGGCGATGTTTCTGCAACGGAAAAAACCCTTGCTTTAGTAGATAAAAACGGCAAACCTTTCCCTGTTCCTATGACAGAAACTTGGGATAATAGAAAAGTTCCGCAAAATCAATCCAAAGTGTGGGATACCTCCAGCTCTAATAATGAACTTTGGTTGAATTGCCAAACTAACGATTGCAATGGCGCTTTAACTTTCTACCGTTTTGAGGGCTATTCAGGCGATTATCACTTTAATCCTAACGACCCTTATAAAGAAGTGGCCGTAGACTTAAATTCTAACGGAAAAGAAATCATTGAAACCAAACAGACGGCTTGGGGTTCAACGAAAAAAGAAAAAACCGTTTTCAATGTGGAAGACATTCAACGCGGTGGCCAACATTGGAAACATATTTCTGTCGGTAAAACAAACTGGGTGAATAAAGGTGATGCCTTCCTTGACCCTGATTATGAAGGCTGGCGCTCTGACATCATTAACAGTCAAGGTAAAAAGAATGGGTATACCCGTGCGCAAGACTTTATGTTAATCAAACCTGATTCACCAGGTGTTTCTACGGATATGTATAAAGATCGTCATCTGAATACAGATATTAAACAAATTGATTTTGATTTTAATAAAGCCTTTGAAATAAAAGGGGTAGAAAATAACCTAAACTACCGTTTACTTTTAAGCCGTATGGATAAATCAATGATCAATTATTCGGGCTATAAACCAACGAATCGTCATTGGTGGGCAACGAACTTTAACACCATTGATGAAAATGGTCAGCCTGCTTGTATAGATGGTGTTTCTGGCTGTGTCATTAAACGTGAAGGTACGCCAACAACCTTCTTAATTCCTGTTAAAACCGACACAGGGGCTTTTTCGATTAGCGATAATATTCGAGTAAACGATTATTTAGCTTTTGATCTGAGCTATCGTTATGACAAAATTCATCAAAAACCACATTATGACCCAATGCGCGATCCTGTTCTTCCGCATGGTATGCTTCGCGGTATGTATGTGAAAGAAAAATCAATCAACGAACCGCGTCAACCAAGTTGGCTAGACGGCGGATGGCGTACGCCTAAATATCCTGGTTGCCAAACAGGAACTTGTAAAAATCCTGATGGTTCTTATCAAGATCCACAATATGCGCAGGCCATGAAACAATATGAAGAAGATTTAGCGGATTACCGTAATAATCCACAAAAAAATATGGATTATTTAGTCAATCATTCTCGTAAATTCAGCCATCATTCTTATAGTTTAGCCAGCACTATTGATCCTTTGGATTTTATGCGTGTACAAGTGAAATATTCAACCGGTTTTCGTGCGCCAACTTCTGATGAATTGTATTTCACCTTTAAACATCCGGATTTCACCATTATTGCAAATCCAGATTTAGAGCCTGAAACAGCAAAAACAAAAGAAATGGCTTTAACTTTCCACCATAATGATAGCTTTATTACGTTTGGTGGTTTTAGAACCCATTATGATAATTTCTTACAATTAGCTTTCCGTGGTTATAAACAATTTAAAGATGATAAAGGTAATACTGCAGGTACGCCTTATCGTACTTATCAAAATGTGAATAACTCAGTGGCTAAAGTAAAAGGCTTTAATATTTCAGCAAAATTATTCTTAGCGGATTTAACTGAAAAATTAGATGGCTTTTCTGTCGGTTATAAATTGGAATATCAAAAAGGGAAAACCTTTGGGATTGATGAAGAGTTCGATGGTAAACAACGTGAAATTTGGTATCCACTCAACTCTATTTCGCCAATGAAACAAGTATTTAATTTGGGCTATTATGCGCCGAATAGAAAATACGGTTTAGATTTATACTTCACCCATGTTTCTGCGAAAAAAGCGAAAGATAGTTACAACCCATATCATGCGGCGGATCAAGGTATTTTTAATGCCCCTGATTATGACCCGAATAATATTCAAGCGAAACATTTAAGCGACAGTTATGATCTTTGGGATTTAATTACTTTCTATAAACCAACTAAGCATTTAACCTTACAACTTGGTTTATATAATATCTTTAATAAAAAATATGCGACTTGGGATAGTATTCGTTCTATTCGCCAATTTGGTACAAGTAATATGATCTGTAAACAGGAAAATCCTGCTATCGGTTGTTATACGAAAGATCAAGGGATTGAACGTTTTTATGCGCCAGGGCGTAACTTTAAACTCAATATGAGTATGGAATTTTAATTTTTCTTGCCCCCATTTGGGGGCATTTTTTTGCTTTGCTTATTCCTTTTTTCCTTGTTCTTTCCGTTCCTTTCTTTTATTTTTTCCTTTTTTCTTTCTTATTTTTATTTCTAATTTTTATTTCTTTTCTCTTTGCTTATACGTTCCTTTTTTTCGTGGTTTTTCTTCTTGTTTTGGCTTTTTTAGGGCTGGGCTTTTGGGCGACTTGCGTTAATTTTTGCATAGCGTTGAGGTTTTCATATTGCAATAAAGACGGTAATAAGCCTTCAAGTTGTTGCATAAAACTTTGATAACTTGCTTTTTTTTGGCTTATTTCATTTAATTGTTGCTCCCAATGGGCGGTCATATCTGGCGTTGTGGCTAAAGGCGGTAAGGCTTCAATTAAGGCTTTGCCTGTTTCTGTGCTTTCGATATTTTGCCCATTTTTAAATAAAAATCCCCGTTTAAAAAGTAATTCAATAATGCCCGCCCTGGTGGCTTCAGTGCCTAAGCCGTCTGTTTCTTGCAAAATTTTCTTTAAATTTTTATCTTGCACAAAGCGCGCAATACCCGTCATAGCGGAAAGTAACGTAGCGTCGGTAAAAGGTCGTGGCGGTTTTGTTTGTTTTTTTAAAATTTCAGCTTGCGAACAAAATAGTATGTCGCCTTTTTTTACTTCGTATAACAAAGGTTTCTCTTTTTCTTTTTGCTTGTCCTTTTTATCTTCCGCTAACTCTTTTTTGAGCAATGCGCGCCAACCTGGCGTTTGCAACTGGCGATTTTTCGCAAGGAATTTGCCACCTGCAATTTCTAGTTCAATTTTACGTTTGCGATACTCGGCATCAGGACAAAATTGCATTAAAAACTGGCGAGCAATAAGGGCGTAAATTTTTTCTTCTTTCGCCGTTAAAGACACTTTTTTGCTTTTTGCCGTAGGAATAATCGCGTGGTGCGCTTCAACTTTTGCGCTATTCCAACAACGATTTTTCTGTGCGCTATCCACCATCTTAGGCAAGGGATCATATTCCGTTAATTGAGCGGAAATGGCGTTTAAAATTTGCGCGCGATCTGCAAATTGTTCTTGCGGTAAATAACGGCAATCAGAACGAGGATAAGTGATGAGTTTATGGGTTTCATAAAGTCGCTGACAACAATCTAACACCTCTTGCGCCGAAAAATGGTAATACTGCCCCGCATCAATTTGTAACGCGGATAAAGAATAAGGCAAGGGCGCTTTTTCTTTTTCTTGTTTATCGCTGTAATGGGTTACCCTGGCATTTTGTTGCTGAATGCGTTTTTGCACAATTTCCGCTAATTTAAGGGATAACACATGCCCTTGTTCGTCTTGATACTCTTGGCAGGCTTCGCTCGGTTGCCACATAGCATAAAAAGCGGGCTGATTAAAATGAGGCGAATGAGGGTCTTGCGTAATAATGTGAGCTTGCACGTCGTAATAGTCTTTCGCTTCAAAATGAGCGATATCTAAATCTCGACGCACAATCAAACCTAAAACGGGCGTTTGCACTCGTCCTACCGAAAGCACGCCTTTAAAGCCGGCTCTTTGGCCTAATAAGGTATAAGCACGCGTTAAGTTAATGCCGTATAACCAATCGGCTCGTGCGCGCGCTAAAGCGGAAGTAGAAAGGGGAATAAAATCTTGATTGGCGCGCAAATGAGAAAGCGCTTTTTTAACGGCTTCTTGGGTTAAGTCATTGATTAAACAACGTTTAATTTGTTTTATTTTCGCCGTGGGTAGCTTGGCGTAATGAAATACTTCATCAACCAACAACTGCCCTTCTCTATCTGGATCGCCTGCATGCACTAATTCGTCGGCTTGCTGTATCAATTTGACTACAATTTTTAATTGCTTTTTCACGCCATCGCGCGGTATTAACTGCCATTTTTTCGGCACGATGGGTAAATCTTCTTTTCGCCAACGTTTAAATTTTTCGTCATAAGCCTCAGGCTCGGCTTGAGTTAATAAATGTCCAACACACCAAGTCACCACATCATTTTTACCACAACGAATAAAGCCCTCTTCTTTTTTTTGTGGTGTCGCTAACGCATCGGCAATGGCGCGCGCTAAACTTGGTTTTTCTGCAACAAATAACCGCATAATTTGCCCTTTTTAAAAAAATAAAGGCTTGAATTTTAACATAAATGGCGCAAAGGCAGTAAGAGCGTTCTTGCTTTAAAAAAGACTCGCGCCGAAAAATGGTAAAAAAAAAACCTTGTGCTAAAAAACACAAGGTTTAAAAAGTTATGGCTTAAAGGTTATTTAAACGCACTTGAATAAGCGGTTTTTCTAACTCATCAGCAACGCTTAAGGCTTGTTCAAAAGAGGCTTTCGCTTGTTCTTTTTCACCTTGCGCTAAAGCGATATCGCCCGTTAAGACATATTTAGCACTTGCCCAGCTTTCCCCTGAAACCTGTTGTAAAGATTCTAGGGCTTTTTGGTATTGTTTAAGCTGTAATTGCACTTCACTTAAACGTAACGCCGTTACTGAGGTTAAAATGCTGTCCGTGGATTGTTTTAAGGCTTCTTGCAATAATTTTTCCGCTTCTGCGTATTGTTTTGCTTCCACTTCATCACGGGCGCGTTCAAGTAAAGCAAATACGGCATAAGCGCTGTTGTTATGAGTTTGGATAAATTCCTGAAATTCTTGTTTATTTTCAGCATTATCGCTCACAATAAGTTGTTCATATTGAGCAGAACGCGCTTGCGCTTGTTCCACTTGATAATGTTGCCAATAACGCCAACCGTAAACAACGGCTAAAGTCAACACAAACACCACAACGATGCCTTTGTAGTTTTCTTTCCACCATTCTTTTAATTGGTTAATCTCTTGTTCTTCATCAATGGTATAAGCCATAGTCTTTCCCTTTTGGTTAATTAAGCGAGTTCCGCTAAAAATGCCGTCACATCATTTAACGAAATCATTTCTTGCGGGCGATCTTCGCGTAAGAATTTCACGACAACTTGGTGATTTTCAACTTCACTTTCACCAATTACTAAAGCCACTCGTGCGCCACTTTTATCGGCACGTTTAAATTGTTTTTTAAAGTTGCCACCACTGCAATTTAAAAGCGTACGGGCCTTTGGTAAGCCATTGCGTAAGTTTTCTGCAAGTTGGAAGGCAACGGGCGCGGTGTTTTCTCCGCTAAAGACGATGTAAAAATCAACATCGCTGGATTTTTGTAATGCGGGGTTAACTTCTTGCACTAATAACACTAAACGTTCTAAGCCCATTGCAAAGCCTACGCCAGAGGTTGCATGTCCGCCTAATTGTTCCACTAAACCATCATAGCGACCGCCACCACAAATTGTGCCTTGCGCGCCTAATGCGTCGGTTACCCATTCAAATACGGTTTTGTTGTAATAATCTAAACCGCGCACTAATTTTTGATTGACTTCATACTGAATACCTAAAGCATCTAATAAGGCGCAAAGTTCCGCAAAATGGCTACGGCTTTCTTCGTCTAAATAGTCTTGTAATTTAGGGGCATCATTTAAAATTTCTTGCACCGCTTCGTTTTTGCTATCCAAAATACGTAATGGATTCGTCGTTAAACGGCGTTTGCAATCTTCATCTAAAACTTCTAAATGTTGCTCTAAAAAGGCCACTAATGCTTGGCGATAATGACGACGAGATTCTAAAGAACCAATAGAGTTTAATTGCAAAGTGACATGATCTAAAACGCCTAATTTTTTCCATAAACGCGCGGTTAATAAAATCAATTCCGCATCAATATGAGGGTTTGCAATACCAAAAATTTCCACGCCCACTTGATGGAATTGACGATAACGCCCTTTTTGTGGACGTTCATAACGGAACATTGGCCCCATATACCAAAGGCGTTGTTCTTGGTTGTAAAGCAAGCCGTTTTGAATACCTGCACGAACACAACCTGCCGTACCTTCTGGACGTAAGGTTAAACTTTCATCATCGCGGTCATTAAAAGTAAACATTTCTTTTTCAACCACATCGGTTACTTCACCAATTGCACGCGCAAAAAGCGGTGTACTTTCGACAATTGGCATACGAATTTCGTTATAACCATAACTAGATAAAGTTTGACGAATTTGCGCCTCTACCCATTGCCATAATGGCGTTTCTGTTGGTAGGCAGTCATTCATTCCTCGAATTGCTTGAATTGTTTTTGCCACAATATTTCCTTTTAAATAATACGATTTTTGGGATCTTGTTGTGCCACTTTGGCACGAATTTTTGCTTCTAGTTGATCGATTAACTGGTCATTGTCAAAGCGTTCTTTTTGGCGCACGCCATCTAAATAAAAACCACTTTTTTTATTTCCGCCCGTTACCCCTAAATCTGAAATTAAGGCTTCACCTGGGCCGTTAACAATGCAACCAATAATGGACACATCTAAAGGCGTTAAAATGTCTTCTAAACGCTGTTCTAACGCGTTGACTGTTGCAATCACATCAATTTCTTGACGTGAGCAAGTTGGGCAAGCGATAAAATTGATGCCTCGTGAACGAATGCGTAAAGATTTTAAAATATCAAAGCCTACTTTAATTTCTTCAACTGGGTCTGCCGCTAAAGAAACGCGTAAAGTATCGCCAATACCTTCTGATAATAATAAACCTAAACCAATGGCGGATTTCACCGCACCAGCTCTTGCTCCGCCCGCTTCGGTAATGCCTAAATGTAGCGGTTGTTTAATGGCTTTTGCTAATAAACGGTAGCTTTCAACGGCTAAAAATACATCGGAAGCTTTTACGCTCACTTTGAATTGATCGAAGTTTAAACGATCTAAAATATCCACATGGCGTAACGCACTTTCTAACAAGGCTTGTGGTGTAGGTTCGCCATATTTTTCTTGAATATCACGTTCTAAAGAACCGGCATTCACCCCAATACGAATGGGGATATTTTTATCTTTCGCACAATCCACTACGGCGCGAATGCGATCTTCACGGCCAATGTTGCCCGGATTGATACGCAAACAATCCACACCATATTCCGCCACTTTTAAGGCAATACGGTAGTCAAAATGAATATCGGCCACCAACGGCACATTCACTTGTTGTTTAATGCTTTTAAAGGCTTCTGCCGCATCCATAGTTGGCACGGAAACACGCACAATATCCGCCCCTACGCGTTCTAAGGCTTTAATTTGTGCCACCGTCGCCTCGACATCTGTTGTCCGCGTATTCGTCATAGATTGTACGGAAATAGGTGCATCGCCCCCCACAGGCACATTACCTACCCAAATTTTCGTGGATTCTCGACGTTTAATTTTTTCTTCCAACATAATTTTCTCTTAAGGCTTTTTTTCAATTTCTACATCAACTTGATGTGCATTTTCCGTTTTATCCATAGGCACGAGCATTTCGCCTTCTTGTAAAGAAGGTTCTGCGCCTGTTTCAAACATCGGTTCTAAAGGTTGCACATATTTTTCTTGAGATTTTTTCTCTTGTTGCACTTCATATTGGCTGACTAAATTTTCGCGCTCTTGATTTTTTTGTTGGTAATTTTCCCACCACCAAAGGGCAGTCATCGCAAATAAAAGAACAAGAACAATCATACTGATGAAAGACATCCAGCCACTACGATGAGTTTCTTCGTTTAAGGCTTTATTTCTATGTAAGTTTTTGCGTAATGAGTAATTTTTGCTCGAAAGGCTGTTCACAACGCCAATATATTGGCTTTCTGGAATGCGTAAAAATTTCGCATAACTACGAATGTAGCCTTGAATAAAACTGGCAGGAAAAGTCGAAGAGGTAAATTGATTATCTTCCAATTGTTGCAAAATAACGGGACGTAATTGAATTTTTTTGCTGACATCTTCTAAAGAAAGATTTAATGCTTGGCGGGTTTCGCGGAAAAGTTGACCTAAGTTTTCTTGACTTACTGTTGTTTCTTTTGCCTCAGCTTTTGTTTGTTGTTCTTGCGCCACAATCTCACCCTTATTGCTAAAATATTTTTTAAAGGCGTAAAGTTTAAAGATCATTATCCTTTTTTGCAACCGTTTTCAGAGAAAAGCCTTAAGGCTCGCCTTTCCTTTGGCTATTTTTAGGCTTATCCCTTAATTTTTGTTGCAAATTTTCGGCGCGTTTAGGTGAGATATTTTGCAGAATTTGCCAATATTGCTGATAAAGCGCGTCATCTTTTGCATAATGGGCGCAAACAGCAATATTTTCGTAGGTGTCCAACTGGTTGTAGTAATCTTTGCTTTCTAAAGCCAATTTAAATTGTTCTTGCGCTTGGGCAAAACGGCCAGTTTCACAAAGAAAGACTGCGTAATTATTTTTAATATCCCCTTGCTGTTTATCCGCTTGAATGGCTTTTTGGTAAAAATGCTCCGCTTTTTGATTCTCGCCTTGACGCTGATAAAAATAGGCGTAACTGCTGGCAACGAAAGCACTGTTGGGCGCATAAGCATAGGCTTTATCTAAATTACGCTTTGCTTGCGTAAAATCGCCCATGCTTAAATAACCTAAAGCTAATTCCACACGGGCTTTTGAGGCGATGTCTTTATCAAAAGAATTTTCTACCACTCGCCCACTACATGCCGTTAAAAAGAAGGTTAAGATTAAACAAAGTAATGAAAAATAAGACTTACACTGTAACATTTTTCCTCCTTTTTACGGCATTTCGTTACATCTTATATGGCCTTAACTTTAAGCGCTTGGCCAAATTTATTTTTTTCTAAGGTACGTTTCGTACGATCAATCACATCGCCCGCTAATTGTCCGCATGCGGCATCAATATCATCACCGCGCGTACGGCGAATAATCACGGTTAAACCGTATTCCATTAAGGTTTTTTGGAAACGATCGATGCGTGAGTTTGAACTTTTCGCATAAGGCGCATCAGGGAACGGATTCCATGGAATTAAGTTTAATTTACATGGCGTATCTTTTAACAGTTTCGCTAATTGATGCGCATGCTCTACCCCGTCATTAACATGATCGAGCATCACATATTCAATGGTCACTTTACCGTGGTTCGCATTGGATACTTTTAAATAATCATTTACCGCACGCATTAAACTTGCGATGTTATATTTTTTGTTAATTGGCACAATTTCGTTACGAATTTCATCATTCGGCGCATGTAAAGAAATGGCCAAAGCCACGTCGATTTGCTCGGCTAATTTATCTAAAGCTGGAACAACCCCTGAAGTTGAAAGGGTGACACGGCGTTTAGATAAACCATAGGCGAAATCATCTAACATAAGTTCCATTGCAGGTACAACGTTTGCCACATTAAGTAATGGTTCGCCCATTCCCATCATCACGACATTAGTAATAGGACGTACGCCTGTTACCCCAAAATTGCCGATAATTTTTGAAGCGCGCCATACTTGGCCAATAATTTCCGCTACGGTTAAATTGCGGTTAAAGCCTTGTTGTGCGGTTGAGCAAAAAGTACAAGCTAAAGCACAGCCCACTTGAGATGATACGCATAAGGTTGCACGATCACCGTCGGGAATATACACCGTTTCCACTTGTTGGTTGCCCACTTGCATAGCCCACTTAATCGTGCCATCGCTCGAACGTTGTTCCACGGCCACTTCTGGTGCTTGAATGTAAGCGACTTGTTTTAATTTTTCGCGTAATTTTTTATTCAAATTGGTCATATTGTCGAAATTATCTTCGCCAAAATGATAAATCCATTTTACTAATTGGTCGGCACGAAAAGGTTTTTCGCCCATTTCTTGGAAAAATTCTCGCATTTGCGGGCGAGTTAAATTCATTAAATTGATTTTTTCGGTCATTTGCTTGCCTTGTTATTACACATTACGGCCTAGTTTCATTTGATAAATAAATAGAAAAATAGGTAGGTTAAAATAAGCGAGCAATTTTACTGATTTCCTTTTCATATAGCTAGCCATATTTTAAGAAATCTCGTCCTTTTGCGCGCAAGGAAGAAGGTATTTTTGCGATCTGGCTCGCAAAAAAAATCACTCGCACCGAAATTTTGTCTGTTTTTCGGCGCGAGTGGATTTTTTATTTTATTTATAAACTTTCTAATCGTTCAAAAGCTAATACTTTATTTTCGACTTTACGCAAGAAGAAGGTGGCAACACCTGTAATTACTAAATAAATCGCCCCTGCGATACAATAAATAGGTAAGGCATCATATTCTGTACCATAAAGTTGTTGCGCATAGCCCATAATATCCATCACGGTAATGGTCGAAGCCAGTGAAGTCCCTTTAAAGACTAAAATAATTTCATTGCTATAAGAAGGCAAAGCACGTTTTAACGCATAAGGAATTAAAATGCGTAACGTTTGCACGCGAGTAAAGCCCATCGCCGCACAGCCTTCCCATTGAGATTTAGGAATCGCTCGCACTGCGCCATAAAAAAGTTGGGTTGAATACGCCGCACTATTTAAGGCTAAGGTTAAAATGGCACAAAACCAAGCATTAGAAAAAAGCGTCCAAAGCGGGCTTTCTACCATCCAATGAAATTGACCTGGACCTGCGTAAATTAAGAAAAATTGCACCAATAAAGGCGTGCCTGTAAATAAGGTGACATAGCTATTCACCGCCAAGGTTATCCCTTTATTATTTAAAGATAATAAAAAGGTTAAAAAAATCGCTAAGGTAAAGGCCACAAGTAATGCGCCTACGGTTAACAATAAACTTGTAGGAATCCCTTTGGAAATTACGTCAAAATAATCAATTAACATCACTTAACCCTTTAATTGCTTAGTGCGTTCAAAACGCGTGAAATAAAGTTCTAATTTGCGAATCACCACCTGACTTAACAAAGTAATCGCTAAATAAACAAAACCAATAAACGCGTACCATGTAAATGGTTCGTGAGTGGTTGTGGTAATTAACTGCGCTTGACGAGTTAAATCATTCACGCCAATTAAAGAAACTAAGGCGGTATCTTTTAATAACACCAACCATTGATTGCTTAAACCTGGTAAAGCATGACGCCAAACTTGAGGCATAATAATGTGGATAAACGTATAACCTCGGCTTAAACCTAAGGCCGCACCAGATTCCCACTGTCCACGAGGAATCGCTTTAATCGCCCCGCGTAAAGTTTGTGATGCGTAAGCTGCAAAAATAATCCCTAAGGCTAAAACACCTGAGATAAAAGCATTTAATTCAATATAATTGCCCGTCAGCTTTTCTAATACTTCAGGTAAACCGAAGTAAATTAAAAACACCACTAAAATTTCTGGCAAACCGCGCATAAGGCTAATAAGCACAGAAACACTTTGGTTAAATAGACGCCATTTTGTCGTTTCCGCCACGACAAAAATAATGGCCAGCACCAAACCAAATAATAAAGAAGTTACTGCTAAGCCTAAAGTCATCAGCGTTGCAGAATACATTAAGGGGAGATAATCAAAAAACATTGTTTAGTTATTAAACCATTTATTATAAATTTAATGATATTGTTCCACTTTTTATCGTGAAACAATATCCTGATTAATTTTTACTGTTTTTATGAGGCTTTATTTCGCAAACCATTTATCGTAAATTTTTTGGTATTCGCCATTTTGTTTAATCAATTCAATACCTTTATTAAGCTCGGCTAATAATTTTTTATCGCCTTTATTTACTGCGATAGCAAAACCGTTACCAAAGAATTTCGCATCATTTACACGTTGGCCAACAAAGTTTAGGCTTGCTTCTTGTTTTAATGAATCCGCTAATACCACGGTGTCGCCAAATACAGCATCAATACGGCCATTTTTCACATCTAAAATCGCATCTTGAATACTTGCGTAAGGTTTAATTTCAAAACGATCGCCTTGAGCCACTAAATATTGTTGGAATGTTGTGCCGTTTTGTACGCCCACTTTTTTCACTTCGTCCATTTTCATTTTGCCATCTAAGCCGATAAAGCTTGCTGTGCTGTCATAATAAGGAACG
Organism: Actinobacillus sp.; assembly: GCA_020026115.1. GTDB lineage: Bacteria > Pseudomonadota > Gammaproteobacteria > Enterobacterales > Pasteurellaceae > Actinobacillus_C. Next base: position 32,850 of record JAHHQY010000009.1, read on the forward strand.
GTGAAAGCCACTTTTTTAGCACGCGCTTCTGTAACATCAATAGCTGCGATTGCCGCTTGGAAACCGCCACGATGTTTAATTAAACTTGGAATTAAAGCATCGAAGGCTTCGCCTTTAAAATGGCAGGTTGCGTCAATTTGTTTACAAATTGCATTGGCAACATCAACGTCAAAACCGATAATTTCGCCTTGTACATTGGTGGTTTCAAACGGTGGATAGCTTGGTTCTGTTGCAAAGGTAATCTCTTGTTGTGCCATAGCTTGGCTTGAAGAGGCCACTAATAAAGTAGCAAGTAATAATTTTTTCATAATAGCTCCTAGTCAGATGAATGAGATAAATATTGTTTAAAGGCTTCGGTTTGTGGATTATCAAAACAAGCATTTTCGCCCATTTCCACAATTTTACCTTGTTCCATATACACCACTTTTGTGGCAATTTTGCGCGCAACGCCTACTTCATGTGTTACCACGACTTGCGTTATGCCCAGATCTTTTAATTCTTCAATGATTGAAACCACTTGCGCCGTAATTTCAGGGTCTAAGGCGGCGGTGGGTTCATCGAATAATAATACTTTTGGTTTCATCATCAACGCTCGCGCAATTGCGACACGCTGTTGCTGACCGCCTGATAAATGCAATGGGTAACGATCGGCTAATTTTTCTAAACGTAAACGTTGTAATAACGCTTTTGCTTGAATTTTTGCTTCCGCTTTACTTAAACCAAGCACTTTCATTGGTGCTTCAATTAAGTTTTCCATTACGGTTAAATGTGGCCACAAGCAATACTGTTGAAACACCATGCCCACATCTTTGCGTAATTCACACATCGCTTTCGCTTTCATTGTGGCTTGCGATAAATTAAAGGTTCTATCGGCAACGGAAATTTCACCACTTTCTGGCACTTCTAATAAATTAAAAGTCCGTAATAAAGTACTTTTCCCTGCCCCACTTGGCCCAAGTAATACAATAATATCGCCATCTTCTGCGCTTAAATTGATATCAAATAAGGCTTGGCTTGAACCATAAAAAAAGTTGAGGTTTTTAACACTAATTGTCATCTTATTTTTACTCGTTGTTAAAAAGTGAAAAAATAGTACCCTGTTCTGTGTAAGGTTGCAAGAACTTTTCGCATATTTTTTCAATTTTTTGCATATTTATTCCGAATTCAGCTTGAAAAAGTCCTTCTCGCGCCGAAAAATATTTTTTTAACTCTTTGTTTTTGCATAAAAAAACCCTGACTTTCAAAAGAAATCAGGGTGTTTCTTTAATTTATCTAATTATTAAAATAAATTATTTACGTGCTAAAGGTGGAACGAAGCAAATACCCATATCCCAAGGTTGTTCAATCCAAGTATCTTGTGGAATATCAATCACATATTCATCTACTAATGCTTTACCTGCAGGTTTTGCAAAAACAGAAACAAATTTTGCATTTGGATAAATTTCGCGTACGGCTTTCGCTGTATTCCCTGTATCAACTAAATCGTCAACAACGATAAAGCCTTCACCACCATTTTCTACTTCTGCTGCGTGTAACACATTTAATTCGCCTTGTTGATCATGTTCATAGCTCGCAATGCAAACGGTATCGATATGACGTAAATTTAATTCACGAGATAAAACTGCTGCTGGAAATAAGCCACCGCGACTTACTGCAATAATGCCTTTCCATTGGCTAGCTGGTAGTAAACGTTCAGAAAGTTTGCGGGCGTGCATTTGAAACATATCCCAAGTAACGATGTATTTTTCGCTCATAATTCACCTTAAAATTGAATAAAATAAAGTTGTTGATAAATAAAATTGCCGTAGGATAACCCGTTTTTATTTTTTATGCTATTATTTTCCGGTATTTTTTTACATTCTATACAAAGAGAGGATGAAATATGTCAGAAATTACACAATTACAACCACAATTATTATGGAAATGGTTTGACCAAATTTGCGCAATTCCCCACCCATCTTATAGCGAAGATGATTTAGCGAACTTTATTGTAAATTGGGCAAAAGAAAAAGGCTTAGATGTTGAGCGTGATAGCGTGGGTAATGTGTTAATTCACAAACCTGCCACAAAAGGTATGGAAAACCGCCAAGGGGTTGTGTTACAAGCGCACTTAGATATGGTGCCACAAGCTAATGAAGATACAATTCACGATTTTAATAAAGACCCTATTCAACCTTACATTGACGGTGAATGGGTTACCGCAAAAGGCACAACCTTGGGCGCAGATAACGGGATTGGTATGGCTTCTGCCCTTGCCGTGCTTGAAAGCGATGATTTAGCACACCCTGATTTAGAAGTGCTTTTAACCATGACCGAAGAACGCGGAATGGAAGGGGCGATTGGTTTACGTCCAAATTGGTTAAAAAATCATTTAATGATTAACCTTGACACCGAAGAAAATGGCGAAATTTATGTTGGTTGCGCAGGGGGCGAAAACGCTAACGTTGTACTTCCTGTTGAATATCAAGCTAATACTTTCCAACATCATTACCTTTTCAGCTTAAAAGGTTTCTGTGGTGGCCATTCTGGTTGCGATATTCATAAAAATCGTGCAAATGCCATTAAATTAATGGCGCGTTTTTTAGCGGATTTACGTCAAAATCACCCTGAAGTGGATTACTCTTTAAGTGAAATTCGTGGCGGTTCAATTCGTAATGCGATTCCACGCGAAGCTTTTGCAAGTATCGCTTTTAATGGTGAAGTTGAAGCCTTAGAACGTGCTGTCAATGATTTTGCCGACACCATTCGCACCGAATTTTCGCACACTGAAAGCAATGCACAATTCTTCTTAGAAAAATTAGCACCAGCAAACGAAGTCTTCACTCTTGCTTGTTGCCAAAACATTGTCGATGTCTTTAACACCTTGCCAAATGGTGTGATTCGCCAAAGTGATGCTGTGGCCAACACCGTTGAAACCTCTTTAAGTTTAGGCGTATTACGCTTAGAAGAAGATGGCTTACATGGCACAATTTTAATTCGCTCTTTAGTGGAAAGTGGCAAACACGCCGTGAAAACTCAATTACAATCCCTTATGAACTTAGCGAATGGTAAAGTGATTTTCTCTGGCGATTACCCAGGTTGGGAACCGCACCCTGAAAGTCCACTTCTTTCTTTAACAGAAAAAATCTACCACAATATTTTAGGCGAACCTGCGAAAATTAAAGTGATTCACGCAGGCTTAGAATGTGGCTTATTGAAAAAAATCTACCCGTCTTTAGATGTCGTTTCCGTAGGCCCAACGATTCGCAACGCCCATTCACCTGATGAAAAAGTTCATATCCCTGCCGTACAAACGTATTGGACGCTATTAACGGATATGCTGGCTAATATGCTCGAAAAATAAAACCCCACTCGCACCGAAATTTCGGTGCGAGTTGTTTTTTTTGGTAATAAAAAAGCGGACATTTGCCCGCTTTTGTTTTGTGTTTTATTTAATTAAGCCTTTTATGTTTTTAGTGAAACCATTCGTGTTTTTTAGTGAACCAATTCGAAAAGGTGTTCGTAGCTGTCTACAACGTGATATTTCACATTTTCATTACTGATGGCTTTAAAGTGTTCTGTGGCGCAATGGATTTTGGATTTTTCAATTTCTCTTAAGTCCATAGAACTCATCGAGCCTTTGGTTTCTGCCACAAAATAAATGTGTTTGACATTCCCCTCTTTAAACGCAATTCCCCAGTCTGGATTGTATTTTCCCACAGGCGTGGAAATATAAAATCCTGATGGTAACTTAACGTAAACGGCCACTTCTTTTTGTACATCTAATTCTTCTGAAAATTTCTTTTCATTTGTTGAGTCATAAACCACATGGTCATATAAATGTTTTTGAGCTTTTCGGGCGTTTACATCAAGTTTGCCTTTAATGCTTGGCTCGGTAAATAAGGTGGTTTCATAGGTTTCATCTAATAAATCATAGGAAATATGTTGCACAATCGCTGTTGCTTTTTCTTCATTGATAAGTTTAGACGCCCGTAGAATAAATTCCTCTGGATTATATTTAAACTGCTCAAAGGTTTTAGGGTGAATACTTGTAAGAATTTTCACGATAGCTTTTCTTGTCAGTCCGGTTTCTTTGACAATTTCACCAATTAAATCGTACTGAATTTGTGAATTGATAAACGATTTGTCAGCGTAAACGCTCGATTCTTCTTTCACAAATGCTTTTCCTGCTTCTAAAGCCTCTTTCGATTCAATTTTATCCATTTTACCTGTTTCAACTTTAAAGAAAATTTTCGGTACGTGTAACTTGCTATCAAGCGCCATAACGGCATTACGCACAAGTTCTTCTGTATCAAAATCTACGGTGTAATAGGATTTTTTATTAATTTGACGCCACAAGTTTTGAAATTCTTTTGAATATAATTTCTCTTCATCAATGGAAAGCTCTACGTTATTTTTACGAGCATCTTCAATCATACCTCTTGTGCTGTAAATCGTATCAAGAATATCAAGCACGGCTTCTTTCGCATTTTCTACCACGTCGGCAACTTGTACATTGCCATTTTCTTTTTCTGCGTAATATTTTTCAGTCAGCGCACCCGCTTCATCTACATAACCATTGACAATTAAGTTAAAGTAAATTTTATTTGCCATTTCAGAATCAATCACTTGCTCGTTGCCATTTTGGTCAATAATCACTTTGTCTTCAAATAAAGCGGAATTGACTTTTCTTGGTCTTGCTGTAATGACTTCTGAAAGCTCAGCTTGTAAACCTTTAGCAAAGCTCTCATAAGATTCACTTGCAATCACCGTCAGTTCATTGACTTCTTGCACTTCATTACCAAGCACTGACATATCTTGTCTTTCGCCCTCTTGGTTGACGCAAAGACGCAACCCGCGCCCCACTTCTTGACGTTTACGCACATCACTGCCACTTTGTTTTAAGGTACAGATTTGGAATACATTCGGGTTATCCCAACCTTCTTTTAACGCCGAGTGAGAGAAAATAAAACGAACGGGGGATTTTTTCGGGTTTCTATCTAATAAAAGTTCCTTATTTTTCATAATTAAATCGTAAGCATCTACGTCATCACAACGTTTTTCACCCGCTTTACCCGTTAATTTACTGTTGATTATCTTGCCTTTTTTATCCACTGAGAAATAACCGGCATGAGTATTTTGGGCGCTGATTGCATTTAAATATTGCATATAATCATCTTCGCCAAATTTAATTTGCAGTTGGCTTAAAATTTCTTGATATTCTTCTTCAAAAATATCTGCATAAAGACCATTATAGGCCTCGCCTGCTTCGTTATATTCTTTATACTTCGCTACTTCGTCAATAAAGAATAAGGATAATACTTTAATCCCTTTATGGAATAAGGCGCGCTCTCGTTCAATATGGGAATGTATGGTTTCTCTAATTTGAATACGTCTCATCGCATCTTCATTGACATCACCAATAACTTCGCCCATATAAAGTTTTGTACCATTTAAAAGCTCAACGGAATTATCTCGCCCATCAATGGCTTTAATGGTAAAACCATTTTTATATTGTTCCATTTCCGCAGAAAGAAAATAAATATTATCCCCTTCTTTTACTTTTTGAGACTTTTTCTTAATTCCATTTTTTGTTTTGTAATCAAATTGAATGGTTGCCGTTGGCGAGGCTTTAGAAACATTAACACTTTCTAAATATAAATAACTATTACTTGCGCTATTACCTTTTTGAGTAATCCCTTTCACCTTAATTTTCTTAACCAGTTTTTTATTATATGCGTCCATAGCATCTAATTTATAAATCATATTATAAGTTTCTCTATGGGTCGCAGAATATCTTAAGGTTATTAACGGCTTAAAGTCTTTTAAACTTTCTTTTGTTTTCTTACCTTCAACAGATTGCGGTTCATCAATAATTAAAATAGGGTTAGTTTGAGCTAAAATATCAATGGGCTTTCTTGAACGAAACTCATCTAATTTCATATGAATTCTTCTTGCATCTTTACCGCTTGTATTAAAAGCCTGAGCATTGATAATCATTACATTGATATTATTATCTGAAGCGAAACGGTCGATTTCTGTTAAACGTTTAGAATCATAAATAAAGTATCTGATTTTCTTTCCATATTCTTCAGCAAAATGTTCTTGCGTTATTTGTAATGATTTAAATACCCCTTCTCTAATCGCAATGCTCGGAACAACAATAATGAATTTCGTCCAGCCATAAGCCTTATTTAATTCATACATTGTTTTAATATAGGTATAGGTTTTCCCCGTCCCTGTTTCCATTTCTATGGTTAAATTATATAAGCCCTCTAAACTTTTAGATGGCTCAATACCATTTTCTCTTTGCACCTGATTAAGATTATTAAGAATCACTTCATTGCTCAAAGCTGGAATAATTTTATGATTAGACCAACCTGTAAATTCATTTTCTTCAAAGAGTTGATATTCGCCTTGACCTGCATCCTTACGATAAGATGGGGTTAAATAAGGTTGCCCTTTAAAAACATCCACAACGGCTTTTGCTGCGTCAGCTTGAAATTTCTGATGTTTAAATTTTAATTTCAACTTTAAGCCCTCTTATAAAACTTTCACGCTTGTTTCTGGCGAAAGTAATTTAAATATTTCTTCGACATTTATTTTATCTGAGCTTGTTTCAAAACTTGAATCTTTAAAAACAACGCGTTGTGGTTCTAATTTTGCTATTTTCTTAATTGCTTCGGTTGAAATACTTTCATCAAAACAAGCCACTAAATCACCCTCATTGTAGATATGAACGGTATTTCCTTCGATTTCTTTTGATTCATAAGGTTTATTAAGTGGCACGCCCCAATCAATTAAACAACCGAATAATAAATCTAATTCTGTTCTGTCTTCTTTAATATGAGATTCTAAACTGTCTAATAAAGTTTGATTATAATCATTCGCTTTAAAGTAAACGTCTTTCATATTACTTTCGTCAACTTTTAACACTCTAAAACCAATATCTAATTTATCGATATCTTCTTTATCCGCATTATCTGCTTTAATCTTTTCACCCGCTCGTCGAATACGTTCTTTGCCAATTTCGCAGATATTCTTGTAACCCGCTTTATACGCTTCAGATTTCTCATCACATTCTTCTGGTAACTGAACCATAATAAATTTACGGTTACCATTATCTTCGGCATTTAATTGCATAACTGCATGGGCTGTTGTGGCAGAGCCTGAGAAGAAGTCTAAAATTATCGAATTATCGTTAGCTCCTGAAATTAAAATTTCTTTTATAAAATCAACACCTTTTGGATAAGAAAAATATTCAACTAACCCTAAACTCTTTAACTCTTTCGTAGCAACTTGATTCATGAACTTGTTATCTGTTAAAACCAAACTATCTAATGTTTTTCTATCGGTTTTTAAATCTTTCAGATATCTTTTATAAATAAAACCTCGTTCATTTTCTTTATGTTGTCTTTTAAAACAAATACGACCTTCATCAATATGTTTTTGGATTGTATTTTGTGAAAAAAGCCAAAATCTTCCCTCAGGTGGATAATCTACTTTACCTGTATACGGGTTTGTTATTGCAAAATATCCATTTTCCATAGTTCCGCTTTTTGCACTTGGATTATCACTAATCCACACACCATTTGGGTCATTATCTGGATTTTTATAATTAGTTGAATCTTTTTGTCTACCTAATAGATTAATATTTTCTTTATTTTTAGCATAAACTAAACAACTTTCATGTTGAATATTTACACCTGTTTTAGCATCGTTTGTTGTTGATTTCGTTTTTCTAATTAATTCCATAACAAAGTTGGATTTGCCAAATATCTCATTACAAATATTTTTCAAATTCTCTTGTTCATTATCATCAATACTAATAAAAATCACGCCATCTTCTGAAAGTAAATTTCTTGCAAGCATCAATCTTGAATAAATCATGCTACACCAATCGGAATGAAATCTTCCGTTTGTATCGTTGTTTTTAAATAAACGATTACCTTCTTCATCTATTTCGCCTGATTCGTCTTTATACTCATCATTGCTCATTTTAAAATCATCGTTATAGATAAAGTCATTACCCGTATTATAAGGCGGGTCGATATAAATCATTTTGATAGAATTGAGATAACTTTCTTGCAGAAGTTTTAATACTTCTAAATTATCCCCTTCAATATAAAGGTTTTCTGTTGTATCCCAGTTTTTAGATTCTGTTTTACAAGGTCGAAGTGTTTTTTTGATGGGCTTGTTTGCTTCCAACATCGCTTGCTTTTTACCTACCCAAGTAAATTCATAAGCTTCATCGCCCTCTTCTAAGAGATGATTGGAAAGCATTTGTTTTAATTTAGTAAAATCAATGACTTGTTTTACCCCCCCCCGCATGATCTTTTGCTTCTGTCAAGCAATTCGGGAAAAGCTCCGCAATTTTTTTAAGATTTTTCAACGCCAAATCTTCCGTTTCTAATTTCATTTTGTCCATTTTGAGTAACCTTATTTTTTCGTGAACCGTCGTTTATTTTGTTTCAATATATTTTTTCAAAAAAATGCAAGATTATAGCACAAAATCTTTTTCATTTAAGTAAACTAAATTCAAGCATATCATCTCGCACCGAAATTTCGGCG